>CBFHXS010000213.1:0-1002 GCA_965659845.1 Brumimicrobium sp. | reverse complement strand
ATCCAACCGCCTAAAGAACCAGAAGGTTTGTACTTATTTAATTTTTGAAAAACTTTTAAAAAGCCTTCTTGAAGCAGATCATTAGCTGCGTCATAATCAGCTGCATACATCAAACAAACCTTAAACATATCGTCAGAAAAAAGGTCATACAGAGCTTTTTGTGAAGAAGCATCTCCTTTCAAACATCTAGTTACCAGTTTATTACGATTATATTTATCCAATTTATTCTAGTTTCAAACTTGCATTTTCAAGCAACTGTTCTTTAAAGTTAAGCAAAAAATTTCCTCCGGCAATTGTATTTAAATCCACACTTGTTTGAGATTGGCTAGCATTAAGCAGTCCATTCCACGCTCCATTTCCTACTCCGTTGAGTGTTCCTTGTAAATCGAATTTTAGCTCAAGCTGGTTTACATCCTCTGATATTGACAAAACTTCCTGCATAGATTGGTCAACTAACTCAATTTCAAGATTTTCACTTTGAAGATCGAGGGGTAAATATATGTCCTTTAATTGTGGATTGCCGTTGATCTTGGTAACCTCACCATCAATGTAAGTATTCGAACCTAATTCAAAATTGACTACTAACTCTTTGTACGTTCCAATCGGAACCTTAATACTCTCAACAATAGCATCTTGTAATAAATTAATTTCAATAATTTTCGCAGTAGAAAACTGGACATCTTCTCCCTGTAATCGCATACCCGAAATCGAAACAGATGTTATATAAAATCTAGCATCATTAACATCCAATCTACTATTGCCTAATTCTGCACCAAATTCAAAGTTTGTCGAATTTGAAAGAGGTATATCTATTTTCTGCGACCAATCTTGTTTATTGCAAGAAATTAGAATGGAAAACACGAACAAATGAAGAAAAATCGTTTTAATAGATTTCATATAGTAGTAACGTTGATAAGTTTATTATTGGTTGCCTAGCAGCAACTAGAGGTAGATACTTCGATTTCTTTATTTTCAAAAGGCATATTACCTCCGCAGCCTTCA
>CBFHXS010000212.1:0-1007 GCA_965659845.1 Brumimicrobium sp. | reverse complement strand
AATAATCATATCATCATTTGCGACAAATACATCATTTGAGTTATAACAAAAGAATTAGCTGATTATATTTGATCAATAATTAGTTGATATGAGCACTATTTTAATCACGGGAATCACAGGAAATGTTGGAAGGTCTATTGTTAGTTCGCTGGATAACACGGCAAATGAATTTACCATTTTAGGCGGAGTACGAAATGTTCAAAAATCATACGATTTCCTTGAGAATGCGAATATAAAGCCAATTCATTTTGATTTTGAAGACGTTGAGAGTATTTCAAAAGCATTGATTCAAACGGATATTTTGTTCCTGCTAAGACCACCTCATATTTCAGATGCTAAAAAATACTTTCAACCTATACTCGATGAGGCAAAGACAAAAAATGTTAAGCACGTCGTATTTCTATCTGTTCAGGGCGCTGAAACGAGTTCTATGATCCCGCATCATAAAATTGAAAAGATTATTCTGGAAAGTGGAATTGACTATACATTTTTACGTCCTGCCTATTTTATGCAGAACTTTACCACTACACTTCGTGAGGACATCATAGAAAACAAGCTCATATATTTACCCGCAGGAACAGCGAAATTCACAATAGTTGACCTCGAAGATGTGGGAAAAGTTGGGGCATCTGTGTTAACGAACACGAACGAACACAAAAAGAAGGCTTACGACTTAACGAATCAAGAACAACTCACCTTTGGACAAATGGCTGATCAGATCAGTGAAGTTACAGGTGAAAAAATTCAATTTAAGAGTCCAAACTTACTTGCTTTCTTTATTCGAAAGAAGAAAGAAAAAGTTCCAACTATGCTGATATTGGTGATGATTATGCTTCACTATCTCCCCCGTTTTAGTAAAACCCCAAAAACTTCTGAGGAAGTACTAAATATTACTGGAGACGAACCAAATTCTTTCAAAACATTCATAACACAGCATAAAAAAACGTTGGTCTCAATTTAACCATTCGGAAATGCGCTAAGTTTCTTAGAACTTAATAATCAATTAT
>CBFHXS010000211.1:0-1142 GCA_965659845.1 Brumimicrobium sp. | reverse complement strand
CTGGAAAAAAAATACTCCTCATGAATTTACTATAAATGATGATGAAAAATTCAAGGGGGAGATAAAAGGTACGTCTCAAGGTGGAGAACTATTGATAGATAGAAGTAAAGATGTATTAGAGCATTTGCAATTCAGAAATGGAGAAATAGCTTATTAGGGCAGTCAAAACTATCATACAGAACATATCAGTTTATTCATTAAGGCTCATGACTACGATATATTACGTAGAAATGATAAGTAGATCAAGAAGAAATTCTCCGTAAAATATAAGAGCCGCATTTAATCAATTATTCAGGGATTCCAAATCAAATATCTACTCTTGATTCACAGTAAATGGAAGCACGTAGATTTGTAAAAAATTAAAGAAAATGAATTGCCAATAAACAAAAGATGAGTTAATACAGGAAATAATTGACTTTTCAGAATTTTATAATGACGCTAAACCTCTCAGAATTAGGGATTATAAAACAGTCAAATTCATACATCGACTAACAGCATATCCCAGGTGCAAATCTTACGAAAAATGTAGCTTAGCTCGGTTGTAACTATCCACACTTTTGTGTAGCGTTTTGTTGCAAATGTAATTCTCTACACAAGAGTGTTTAGTTTTTATAAATCACTTAAAATCTAATCCCCTATTCAGAATTCGTATACTATCTCTTGCAGTAACTAAATCGTAAGTTAACATATCCATGTCACCCTCTAGTATTTGATTTTTTAATTCCAATTCTTTATTCTCTACTTGAAGGATTTTTACGTGATTAATCAGATAAACATTCCAAACCATTAAAGAAATGAATAGCAATACTGAAACTATCCAGATTGGAAGAGATTTTCTCTTCATTATATTCTATTTTCAATAATTTCCTCAACACATTCCGGATTTAATAGAGTCGAAGTATCCCCTAAGTCACTTAATTCACCCGCAGCTATTTTCCTCAGAATCCTTCTCATTATTTTCCCAGATCTTGTCTTAGGCAAGCTAGAAGTAAATTGCATTTTAGATAATTTAGCTATCGGACCGATTTGATCAGCAATAAGCTCATTTACCTCTTTTTTTAATTGTTCAAATTCTTCTTCAGGAACATCTCCTTTCAGTGTTAAAAATCCATAGAGTGCATTTCCCTTCACATCATGCGGAT
>CBFHXS010000210.1:0-1152 GCA_965659845.1 Brumimicrobium sp. | reverse complement strand
AAAAATAGTGAGTAAGAGATTGGTATCATCCTCAATTATTTCTCTCAAATACAGAAGATCTGCAGGGTTGTCATCAACTAGTAGTATATTGATGTGAGTATGTCGGATCATTCACTTATGTAGTTTTAGGTAATAGCCAAAAGTTATAAATTCCTTCAATAATACTAAAAAAATCGTCAAGTTCACTTGGTTTAGTCAAGAAAGAATTAGCATGGTTCTCATAAGCATTTTGAATATCTTTTAGCCTAGATGAAGTGGAGAACATGACAACCGGAACATGTTTTGTTATACTGTTACATTTAGATTGTTTGAGGATCTGATGACCGCTAATCTTTGGGAGATTTACGTCAAGAAGAATTAAATCTGGTAAACTTAATCCCTCTGAACATAGAGTTTTGAGATGATTTATTGCCAATTCACCATCCCTTATGAACTTTAAATCAATATTTTGAGATAATTCCGAAAAGGCTTCTTCGATTAATAAAATATCTCCTTCACTATCTTCTACTACTAAAACTTTAAACATAACATTAACTTAGGTATTAAGTGCAGGCTACTAATTAGGTTTGACTAATGTAGGGAAATATGCAGTTCAAACAAAGGGGATCACAGTAAAATTAATTAAATATCACCTAGAGTATAATGGATTAGTGCTGGAGAATGTTCTTTGGTAGTATTATTTTTACAGATGTACCTTTTTCTGATGAGGACAATATAATCTTGCCTTTCAGAATGTCTGTCGATTTTTTAACAATTGCTAGACCTATTCCTGTTCCTGAATGCTCTTGAGATGCATGAAGCCGTTTAAATATTTCAAACACCTTGATTTGAAATTCTTCGGGTATGCCAATACCATTGTCACTAACAATGAATACATTATCGGTAATCGTTTCTCTATGTTCAATTTTTATTATTGGCGCTAGATGTTTTTTTCTATATTTTATTGAATTGCTGATCAGGTTCGAGAATATCTGAAAAAGTTGTGAATCACTGCTTATTATTGTCGGAAGGTTTTTGTGTATTATTTCGGCATTATTATCCTCTATTTCTTTTTGAAGTGAACGTTTAATAGTTCCTATGAGTTGCTCCATTGAAATAATTTCTAGTTCTAATGGTTTTTTTCCGAATTGAGAATATTTCAAAAGGTCTGTA
>CBFHXS010000209.1:0-1169 GCA_965659845.1 Brumimicrobium sp. | reverse complement strand
TTTTCTAACTTCTTCAATAGCAATTCAACGATAATAATAGTTGATCAGCTAATGGTGAAATATATTATGTGATTTAACTCTTTTTCAGTCGAGATAAAAAGAGTCGAATGATTTCGACCACTAACCACACCCATGGAGCGCCATGCATGACAAGGTCAAACCAATCCATTGGTTTCATCCCATTCGCACCTCCTAGCACCCATTTTACTTTTCCAAAGAAGTGAGGTTCAGGTACGAAAGGCGCTAGTCCTAATGTCAATGTAGCGATTAATGAAATAAATAAATTATTGTTTTTCATGTTTTCTTCTTCTTTTAAATGGCGCTAGAAGCTGTTCAAAGAATGTTGGAGCGTAGTCTCCATCATCTGGAAAGCCTAGCTCTATATCTCGTCCCTCGTGAGGTATGTAGTCTGTATTGAATAAATAATCCCAAATACTCAATGAAATACCGAAGTTCATTCCTTTTGGGTGAGATGCCGGTAGATGCTTTGCATGATGCCAGATGTGCATCTTCGGGTTATTGAAAACATACTTAAATGGACCATAATCCCAGCCTACGTTAGCATGATTAAGGTGGCCAATTGTAATGGCAAGCGCATGCACAATGAAGGCTAATTCAAGTTGAAATCCAAAAATCATTGAGAGGGTAATGTATTTGAAGCTATTGTAAAGGAATGTTTCTCCAAAGTGATAGCGTAAATGAGCAGCAAAGCCCATTTCTTTTACTGAGTGATGTACCTTATGAAACTCCCACAAGAAAGGAATGCGGTGAAGTAAATTATGAACTCCCCATTGAACAAGGTCCGAAATGATGAAGAATATAAATAATTGCCATCCCCAATGGAGGCTTGAAAAGTTGATTAGATGTCCACCTTCATACCCTAAGGGTGCCAGTAAATCATTGAGAAATTCGGTGGTAACCGAGGACAGTGCTACGAATAATAGTAGGTTGAAAATGAAAAAATTAAAGAACATATAGAAGGCATCAAGCCAAAAATCTTTTCGAAATGCCTTTTGCTTTTTTCTCCATGGAAATATCATTTCCAACCCCCAAACTGCAAGCGATATCACAATAAGGAAATAAAAGAAATTCAGTTGTCCTTCCTTAATAGGTGATAAGATCGTTTGCCAAAGATACTTGGCATATGATTCATAGCCTTGTATAAATAT
>CBFHXS010000208.1:0-1322 GCA_965659845.1 Brumimicrobium sp. | reverse complement strand
TATATTTAATCTTGATCTCGTTTGCATCAACATATTCTACAACTCCATCTCCTTCAGCATTGATCAATACACGTGAATCTCTCGCTACTAAACGTTCAATTCCTGTACCAACAATTGGAGAATTTGGTTTGAGAAGTGGAAGTGCCTGACGTTGCATGTTAGATCCCATCAAAGCACGGTTGGCATCATCGTGTTCCAGGAAAGGAATAGATGAAGCTGCAATTGATGCAATCTGGTTAGCACCAACATCCATCAAATCTAATTCTTCAGGAGACACAACAGGGAAGTCACCTTCTTCACGTGCTTTAATCATATCACTTTCGAATTCTCCTTTTGCATTCACTGGAGCATTCGCCTGAGCGATCATTTTAGCGTCTTCCTCTTCTGCTGATAGATAAATCGGTTCTTCTTTTAACTTCACTTTACCGTTTTCAACTTTACGGTAAGGCGTTTCAATAAATCCTAATTTATTCACTTTCGCAAATACACAAAGTGAGGAGATCAAACCAATGTTTGGTCCTTCAGGCGTTTCAATTGTACAAAGTCGACCATAGTGAGTATAGTGAACATCACGCACCTCGAAACCAGCTCGTTCTCTAGATAGACCACCAGGTCCAAGTGCAGAGAAACGACGTTTATGTGTAACCTCAGATAAAGGATTCGTTTGATCCATGAACTGAGACAGCTGATTAGTTCCGAAAAATGAATTAATCACTGAAGACAATGTTTTTGCATTAATTAGGTCAATCGGAGTAAATACTTCGTTGTCACGAACGTTCATTCGCTCACGAATCGTTCTTGCCATACGAGCAAGACCTACTCCAAACTGAGAATACAATTGTTCTCCCACAGTTCTAACACGACGGTTAGACAAGTGATCGATATCATCCACTTCAGCTTTCGAATTGATCAACTGAATTAGATACTTAATGATCTTAATTATATCACTCTTAGTGAGGACTCTTGATTCCTCATCGTCAGAAATCTTCAATTTCTTATTGATACGGAAACGTCCAACTTCACCAAGATCATAACGCGTATCAGAGAAGAATAATTTCTCAAACACACCACGAGCAGTTTCAAAATCTGGCGGCTCCGCGTTACGTAGTTGTCTATATATATGTTCTACAGCCTCTTTTTCAGAGTTTGAAGTATCTTTTTGTAGGGTATTGTAAATGATCGTGAAATCAGCAGAGTTTACATCTTCTTTATGAAGAATAACAGTTTTAACACCAGCATCAAGAATCTCCTCAATATGAGCCTCTTCAAGAACTGTTTCACGGTCTAATATTACCTCGTTTCTCTCGATAGATACAACCTCA
>CBFHXS010000207.1:0-1345 GCA_965659845.1 Brumimicrobium sp. | reverse complement strand
TATAAGACAATCCTATTTGGCGAATCTTTACATAGGAAGCGTCGTAAGTTGAACTCTCTTCATTTGCTCTATTGTAAAACTGGTTATAATACTCAGCCGCAGATACAGATGTTGTATTCTCTTCATAAACTGGATTCTCCTCTGTTCCAACGTTTACTACTCCATCTCCGATGATTCCATCCTCTCTTCCATCTATGGTTTCAGCCAAGACACCTGAAGTTGAACCAACTGCTCTGGTACGAGATACAATCGTTCCACCTTGTCTCCAATCGACAAGAACATTTAAAGCAAAACCTTTGTATTGAACTGTATTTCCAAAACCGAGTATGAAATCTGGGTTATAATTTCCAAGGTAACGCAGCTCATTATCTCTTAAAGGAAGACCATTATCCCCATAGATTACCCTTCCATCTTCAGTTTCCTGAAGACCTGTACCGTACATATCCCCTATTCTGCCTCCTTCTTGCGCATTAGCAATGTAGAATATTGTATTTTCCGCCGTTGTATACAGTCTAGCAAAGCCAGTTGTATATTGGTCAATTCCTTCTGGTAATTCTTGAACATAGCTTGCTCCTCTAGAGAAATTGACAAATGATATCCAGGTGAAATCTTCGCTATCTATTATATCTGCTGTTAGCATAATCTCTAGTCCTCGACTTTGAATCACACCTCCGTTAACTACTTGTCCTGAGTAACCACTAGCAGATGAAGTCGGCAATGAGATTATCTGATTTTTTGCAGTGTTTTGATATACGGTCACATCGAGTCCTAAATGCTCTTCAAAGAAGTAAAGCTCCAATCCCGTCTCTAAACTATTAATACGCTCTGGTCTTAGGTTTTCATTTAACAATGTACCACTATTTGTTAATAATGGATAACTCCCATAGTTCTGATTGAACTGATAAGTATTTCTCAACTGAAAAGGATCCGTATCAGCACCTACACTAGAGCTACTCAACCTCAGTTTTCCATAGGTCATCCATTCTGGTAAAGCTAATTTTTCACTGAATACAAAAGCTCCATTAATCGAGTAATATGCAAAAGAATTATTCTCTACCGGCAGTGTGGTTGACCAATCATTTCTCAAGGTAACATCAAGGAATAAGAATCGATCATAACCAACTCCCGTTAAACCATACACTGAGTTAATTTGTCTCTGTGTATTAAATTGAGAAGCTTCCAATGCAATTTTAGAATTTTCGAAATTGTAAATACCAGGTACTGAAAGTTGACCAGCCGTTAGACTCTTATATCTCGTTTGCTGTGTAAAATTATTCAATCCAATTGCGGCATTATAAGACCACTTCTCATTAATACGTTTGTCATACGATAACAAAAGGTCTGT
>CBFHXS010000206.1:0-1402 GCA_965659845.1 Brumimicrobium sp. | reverse complement strand
AAACAAAAATGATTATTAAATAAATCTGTTTCATATCAATGAATTTAGGTTGTTGATTGAAAAACGTATAATGTTCAGTTTGAGTTGGCATGATTGGCATTAGTTTTTCACTTACGGTTAACTTCTTTTTCTAATAATCAAGTTCAACTCAGAAATTTGCTAAATTATTTAATGAGTCATCGGAGGTGATTTTCTACATTCTAAATTATCGGCTCCCCGTTGAGATCTGTTGTGAGTATATCACTCATCAAGTCTAAGAAAGGTCTAGCCTCCTCGAATGCTTTTACAGCATTATCTACAAAATCAGGAGAGTAAATGTCTTCGTCAGAAAGAGAACGAATGAAAGTAAAGTTTTTTCTTCTGAGTAATTCGATGTCTGGATGATCCTTTTCAAAGCCTCTAGGTGCCGTTTTCAATGTTGGTCCGTAAAATGCTCCCCACGACTTTTTGAACGAAGGTTTTTCGAGAAAATCGTAAAAATCAGTAGCATCCATTTCGATTTCTTTTCGAATACGAAGAAGATCATCCTTGTTGGGGTCCCAGAAACCTACCCCAAGAAATGACGCCCCTGGTTCGATATGAACATAGTAGCTTCCTCTTAGTGCCTTCCCTAATCTTGAGCAATATCCAGAAAAGTGTGTTTTATACGGAGTTTTGTTCTTTGAAAATCGGACATCACGATAGATACGGAATACTTTTAGTTTTTCGATCTCGTCTTTTTTTGAAAGGCCTTCTTTAACAGATTCAAAAACCTTTTTAACATCCGCCTGACGTTCTTTAAAGATGGGTTTATTTGCTTCAAACCAATCGCGATTGTTATTCTTTTGGAGTTTCTTTAAAAAGTCTATCGTTTCTTTTGCTATCATCATATAGTTAATATTATACCTCCCTTAAATAAGAGATATGCAATTTAAATTTAAATATCCAGAAGCTTAAATAATTCAAATAAAAAAAGCCCATCATTTCTGATGGGCTCCACAATATAGTTGTAAGTAGTTAGACTACTTCTACATTCGTTGCACTTAAACCTTTCGGCGTTTCTTCAACATCGTAAGTTACTTTGTCTCCTTCATCAATATTATCCGTTAATCCATTTTGGTGTACGAATACATCTTTTCCACCTTCGTCAGGTGTAATGAATCCAAATCCTTTTGTCGTGTTAAAAAACTTTACTGTTCCGTTACTCATATTATAATTATTAGTATAAGATACAAAGGTAATGCAATTATTGGTATTTTACTGATAATTAAATTTTTAGATTAAATTAATTAAATTATTTCTCTAAATAATCTCTTCATATAATTAAGGAACTGAGTGAGAGTCACAACTCGGAGCTTAAACTGTACACTGCAATTAAATGATCTATTTGCAGTAAATAAAATCTCAAAATGAATTTATTCGA
>CBFHXS010000205.1:0-1455 GCA_965659845.1 Brumimicrobium sp. | reverse complement strand
CCCCGATAAATGGACAGAAAAGATGGGAGTACAAGAATTTAAAATAGGTTTAATAGCACGAAATCTTTTTACTTGGACAGAGAATCCTCATTTTGATCCAGAATTAAGTGCGATGCAAGGAACATCTCTCGTTTATGGAGTGGAAGATTTATCATATCCTTCAACAAGAAGCTTTGGATTCAATATTCAATTTAACTTTTAGCATCATGAAGAAAATTATAACATTTATAGTAGTAGTAGGGGTTTTATTAAGTTGTAGAAAATTTGATGAAGCAAATTTAAATCAAAATGCTCCAGAGCAGGTAAACCCACAATTTTTGCTTTCGAATGTACTCGCAGAAGCATCCGATAATCAGGCTTATTGGGGTTGGCATGCAGGGAACTTGCTGTCTCAGCATTCTGCAAACTTAGAGTTCCTTCCTGTTGACCGTTACAATCTAGGGTCTAATGAAGGACTATGGACTGAGACCTATCGTTTGATGAAGGATCTAGCGGATGTAAAAAATAGCGAAGAAGGGAACGAAGCTTACGAGGCTATCGCTGATATACTGACTGCTCATCAGGCTAGTTTGCTGACTGATCTCTGGACGAATGTTCCTTATTCTGAAGCGCTAAAGGCCGAAGAAGGAAACTTTACGCCAGTTTTTGATCCTCAGGAGAACATATATACCGCGTCTGGAGGAATTTTGGATCGATTGGAATCTGCTGCAGTTGTTCTTCAGGGAACTCAAGCTAATGTAGAGGGAGACTTAATGTATCAAGGAGACTATTCGAAATGGATTATGTTTGCCAACAGTCTTCGTGTTCGATATTTACTCCGTATCAGTGATAAAGTCAATGTTTCAAATGAATTGCAAGAGATCGTTGACGATGGTTTAATCTTTCAAAGTATGAATGATGAAGCTGTTGTACCATATTTGTCTTCTTCACCAAATCAATGGGTGATTTTTGCGGAAAGAGAGGGAAGATATGTTGATGTTCGTATGAGTAAAACAGCAGAAGATATATTAACGCCATTGAATGATCCAAGGATGGAGCATTATTACAAACCGACTTCAAACTCTACTCCTGGAAACGAGCAGTATTTTGGGATACCCAATGGACTGAGTCGAGAAAGTCAAAACGATTATGATTTAAATGAAATTTCGCTAATGGGTAATTATTTACGAGATGAACCAGATGCCGTAAAAGCATCTTTTATGACATATGCTGAATTACAATTTTGCCTTGCTGAGGCTTCTCAAAAAGGACTTATTTCTGGTAACGCATCAATATTTTATGATGCGGGAATTCAAGCTTCATTTGATCATTTAGGGTTGAATATGCCTTCAGGCTATCTTGCACAGGTGAATGTCATCTTAGATGGGACAAATGACCTTGAGAGAATTATGACACAAAAATGGATTGCTTCTTTTATGAATGGTTACGAAGCTTGGTTTGATTTCAGAAGAACAG
>CBFHXS010000204.1:0-1464 GCA_965659845.1 Brumimicrobium sp. | reverse complement strand
GGTAGATGCTCAAGGTAAAAAACGAAAGGCTACACTTACCGCGGCTTCCTGGTATCCTTTGACGGAAGAAGAATCCTCATTGTTTATCTCTGATTTCCCAGCACACATAGACTCCTTGGTTGGTGTTTACAAATCAAAGAAGACATTTCAGGGGCGTGATAATTATGAGATTTTTAATAGTGAAACTGAAGCTATTGAATTGAAAGATGAAGTAACTCTTTCATTTGTTAGTCCAACAACTGAGAAGGGAAGTTCAAACTCATTAGTTTTTAATAGGGTCTATGCGAAAGGTTTTGGTTTGACTGAATGGTTTACGGAAGACAAGAAGATTCACTATAAATTGAAGCGCATTCTATCAAATGATTGGTGGAAGGAACATGCTCAAGGACCTGCTGTTAGAGCTATTGCTGAATAGGCATAGTATTTGTAGCAAAGTCGATGCGTTTAAATGCTAGAACATGAATATTTTAATTACGTCTATACTTAGTTTATTTTTTGTTATTTCTTCTATAATGTCTATTCCTTTTGATGATATTGAAAAGGCATTTGAGTCTGGTGATGCAGATAGGATTATGACTTTGGGGAAGTCTAAAGTACTCATCTCAATAGAGGGGAAAGAAGGAGTTTATAGCAAATCACAAGGTACTCTTGTACTCAAGAATTTTTTCAAAAAACATGCTCCAAAATCATTTGATTTTGATTTTAAAGGAAAAGAGACGGGAGCAACTTCATTTGCCGTTGGTAAGTACTATTCGGACAAGGTTTTTCGTGTAAGTATAAAAATGAAGAAGCAAAAGGAAGAGTTTGCCATCGAATCTATTGCAATAGCTGAGAGTTAATGAAGGTAAAGCTTATAGTTGTTGGAAAAACCAAGAAGTCATTCTTGACTGAAGGAGAGAAAGAGTATCAAAAACGTCTAACTCGTTATTTAAATCTGGAGTTAATCGAAATACCAGATGTTAAGAATGCTAAGAAGCGCTCAGAAGAAGAGATCAAACGGGAAGAGTCAAAAGCAATTTTATCCAAACTTTCTTCTACAGACTTTGTATCTCTGTTAGATGAGAAAGGAAAGGAGTTTACCTCCGTTAAGTTCGCTAAACATTTGGAGCGTCAATTTATTCATGGAGGGCATACATTGGTTTTTGTTATAGGAGGTCCCTACGGCTTCCATAAGGATGTTTACGATAGATCAAATGAAAAGATAGCGCTAAGTCAATTGACGTTCTCTCATCAAATGGTAAGGTTGTTCTTTGTAGAGCAATTGTATAGGGCGATGACTATTCTAAAAGGAGAGCCTTATCATCATCAATAGAAATTACTAATATTTATAATAGGACACACTGTCTATAGATAACTCCCAAACTCCTTCGTTATTGATGAAAGGTTCCTTGTCTATACGGTAAATATTTAGTACGGAATTACCTATTTGTAAGCCTTGATTAGCTCTATTGTACTTGGCTTTAC
>CBFHXS010000203.1:0-1497 GCA_965659845.1 Brumimicrobium sp. | reverse complement strand
GTTGAAAGAACGCTTCTTGAAGGGTGAGTCACATTTATTTAATAAGCTTTGGTTAGTGGTTTGTTTTAATATGTGGGTTGAGAAGATAAAGTAGTTCATACTTAACTTACCTCACGTACAACCTTGCCACCCTTTTATTGATACTTGTCATCACCTCGTAAGGAATCGTATCCATTTTTTCAGAAAACTCTTGCATGGTTATATTTTCTCCAATGACCTCACCCTCATCTCCTGTTTGACAAACTACATGTGATACATCCACCATAGTCATGTCCATGCACACATTTCCAACTACTGGACAACGCTGATCTTTGATAAAAACCTCTCCTACTCCGTTACTAAGGGACCTTCTGAAACCATCAGCATAACCTATGCGAAGTGTAGCGATCTTCATTTTCTCTTTGGCTTCATAGGTTCTTCCATAACCTACGGTTTCTCCTGGCTCAATGGTTTTGATCTGAGAGATGGTTGTTTTCCACTTTAAACAGGGAAGCAATTCATCCTTTTCGGCACGTGAAGTATATCCGAAAACCCCTATACCTAAACGGACCATATCGAAGCTCGCCTTCTCACTAAAAATACTGGCGCCTTCACTATTCAAAACATGAAAGATGATTGGTTGATCAAAAGCTGCCAAGAATTCTTTTCGTATTGTCTCAAACCTCTCTATTTGAGCACGCGTATATTGAGTTTCTGCGTTATCAGCATCTGCAAGATGAGAATAAATACTTTTAATGCGCACTCTCTTCGTTTTCTTTAACGTTTCGATTATTTCTTCAACGTCTTCTGGATAGAACCCTAAACGATTCATGCCTGTTTCAAAGGTCAAATGTATAGGGTAATCATCAAGTTCTTTAGCCTCCAAGTAATCTATGAAGGAATCCAACTGATCCATTGAATATATTGATGGTTCCAAGCAGAAATTGACAATGTCGTCAAAAGCATTCATCTCTGTATTCATGATCAAAATTGGCAACGATACACCTCTTTCTCTCAATGTTGTTCCTTCATCCGTGTAAGCAACGCCAAGATAATCCACTCCAATCTGTTGCAAGAAGTGTGGAATATTGACATCGCCTGTTCCATACGATGATGCTTTTACCATCACCAAAATCTTAGTATTCTCCGGAACTTTCGAACGATAAGCGTCTATGTTATGTTGAATGGCTTTCAGGCTAAACTCAACCCAGGTTTCGTGTTTTCGATTCTTAAACCGTTGAACTAATTTCGAAAGGTTAGAACGAAAAGAACCCTTAAATAAAATGCTAGCACCTTTCAGTTTGTATACCTCTTCAGGAAGATCATTATTCTCATCCAACACAAACAGTTGTTCTGGGTCAAAACTTTTCACCACTTCAACAATACTATTTCTGCGTTCTTCATCTACGTATGATACATCAATCACCACTACCTTTTCTTGACGTTCATTTGAAGAGAACTGATAATTTAAAGCTTGCTCCAATGCGTCAATATCAATATTGTAAGTGTCATTGATAA
>CBFHXS010000202.1:0-1529 GCA_965659845.1 Brumimicrobium sp. | reverse complement strand
GAGCACAGGTCAAACAACTCCTACAATTAATGTTTGCCCAACTCAAACAACTACTTACACCGTTACTGTGACAGAACAATGTAGTAACCTTACTACAACTGAATCTATTACTGTTTTCGTTGTTCCCACTCCAATAGCTGGAACGGCAACAGCAAATCCTACAACCGTGTGTGCTGGACAAACAACAAATTTAACTTTGGCTGGATATGATGGGAATATTCAATGGGAAAGTGCGCCCAACTCAGGCGGTCCCTGGACCCCCTTAGCTGGTGCCACTACAGATAATGAAACTAGTCCTCCCATAAATGCAGACATGTGTTTTCGAGCCGTCGTCAGTGGTTGCGGGCCAAGTGACATCTCAAATGTTGTCTGTGTCACCGTCGCCCCTGCCCCAACAGTAACTGTGAGTAATGAAACAATCTGTGCCGGAGAAACAACAACACTTACCACAACTGCAAATCCGGGAGGTGGAACATATTTATGGACGCCATCTAATCAAACTTCAGCTGATTTAACAAACGTATCACCGGCGACAACAACTACTTACTCTGTTGAATACACTTTAAATGGTTGTAGTATTACTGAAACAGGAACCGTTACTGTAAACCCTCAACCAACGACTCTAGCTTTAGTGGGAGCAACAATATGTGATGGAGCAAATGCTACCATAACTGCGACACCTGATGTTGCCGGTGGAACATATTCATGGACTCCTAACGTCAGTGCAACAAATACGGCTACTGTTTCACCAGGAGTGGGAACTAATACATACACGATCGATTATGACGTAAATGGTTGTACCTACTCTGAAAGTGTTGATATTATTGTGAACCCTGTTCCAAATGTTAACATTGCCAATCAAGAGGTGTGCGAAGGCGATCAGGCGACACTTACAGCAGTTCCAGACATCGCAGGTGGTACTTTCGTGTGGACGCCAAACGGTGAAACAACAGATAACATAACTTATGGTCCGAATGCCACTACTAATTATGGTGTAACCTATACTTTGAATGGATGTGATGCCACTGATAATGCAGATATTATAGTACATCCTAATCCGACAGCCAATTTCAACTTTGTGAATGAATGCTTTGGAACAAATATCGATATGAATTCAACTTCAGTGGTTGCTGCACCAGGCAATATTCAAACCTACGAGTGGGATATTCAAAATGATGGGACCGTGGATTATTCTACTAACACTGTTAGTCACGGATATCCTACCGATGGAAATTATGACGTTTCGCTATATGTTGAAACTACTGATGGATGCTCTGATGAGATCACTCAAACCGTAGAGGTTTATCCTGTAGCAAATGTAGACTTTTCTGCAACACCACTTTGTCTTGGGAGCCCGACTGACTTCACCGACTTGACTAATGTTCCGAATGGGGGAGCAATTAATGCATGGGATTGGGATTTCGACGATGGAAATACATCAGTAAACCAAAATCCTCAAAACACCTATCCTAATGCCGGTATTTACAGTGTAACCCTTACTGTAACTACAGATAATGGTTGTGTAAGTA
>CBFHXS010000201.1:0-1556 GCA_965659845.1 Brumimicrobium sp. | reverse complement strand
TTTAAAGTACTTCAGGAGCCAGTGAAACAATCTTCATGTAATTGTTCTCGCGCAGCTCTCTTGCTACTGGTCCGAAAATACGAGTTCCTCTCATTTCATCCGTTTGGTTTAATAAAACCACGGCATTATCATCAAAACGAATGTAAGATCCATCTGGACGACGGATTTCTTTCTTCGTTCTTACTACCACAGCCTTGGCTACCTGTCCTTTCTTGACACCACCAGAGGGCATTGCGCTCTTAACAGAGACCACTATTTTATCTCCAATAGAAGCATAACGACGTTTTGTACCTCCGAGAACTCGGATACACAAAACCTCTTTTGCGCCACTATTGTCGGCCACTGCAAGTCTTGATTCTTGTTGTATCATTTTCTAATGATTATTTAGCTCTTTCTACAATTTCTACTAATCTCCAGTTCTTTGATTTACTCAAAGGACGGCACTCACGAATACGAACTGTATCACCTTCGTTACAGTCATTTTTTTCATCGTGGGCGACAAATTTAGCAGTTTTTTTTATGAACTTACCATACTTAGGGTGTTTTACTTTACGTTCAACAGAAATAACGATGGACTTATCCATCTTATCACTTGTCACCACACCCGTTCGTTCTTTTCTTAAATGTTGCTTTTCCATTTCAAGCCATTTTCTAAGTTAGCGATTAAGCCTCCTTGTTTCTTTTAACCAGTTCCGTATTCAATCTTGCAATTGTCTTTCTTAACGAACGAATTTGAAGAGGGTTTTCCAAAGGAGAAACTTTGTGCGTTAACACTAGTTTACCCATCTTCTCATTTGATTCATCTAGACGATCTTTTAGATCTTCCAACGATAACTGAACGATTTCTTCTTGTTTCATTTTTCTAATTATTTTCCTGGGATAACATAATCGTGACGAACTACGAATTTACATTTTACAGGAAGCTTTTGAGCTGCCAGACGAAGTGCTTCTTGAGCAGTTTCGTATGGAACACCATCCGCTTCGAACAAAATACGTCCCGGTTTTACAACAGCCACCCAGTGACTAGGAGCACCTTTACCTTTACCCATACGAACCTCTGCAGGTTTAGAAGTAACAGGTTTGTCCGGAAAGATTCTGATCCAGACTTTTCCTTCACGCTTCATGTATCTAGTAACGGCTATACGCGAAGCTTCGATTTGTCTGGATGTAATCCATCCTGGCTCCAAGGTTTTCAAACCGAAAGAACCAAACGACACTGTACTACCTCTATGAGCAATACCTCTGTTTCGTCCTTTCTGAGCTTTTCTAAATTTGGTTTTCTTTGGTGATAACATCTTTCAGTACTTTTTAAGAATTCAACTTATTTTCTCTTTCTTCTAGCACCGCCACCACGACGACCACCTTTCTTTTGAGATTCTAACCCAATATTTGGTGAAAGATCGCGCTTACCGAATACCTCACCCTTACAGATCCATACCTTAATACCGATACGACCGTAAGTAGTGTGTGCTTCGGACAATGCATAATCAATATCAGCACGGAAAGTGTGGAGAGGGGTTCTTCCGTCCTTATACATTTCCGAACGCGCCATTTCA
>CBFHXS010000200.1:0-1628 GCA_965659845.1 Brumimicrobium sp. | reverse complement strand
TATATGTGTTCCCATCAATCCAAGTATATGAATCACAAGCCGTTTGAATATCAGTTGCTGTAGTAGAATTATTAATTGTCAAATTAATCGTAAGTAAGCTATCACAACCAACTGCATTTGCTATAGTATCCGCATATGTTCCGCTCGTTGTCCAGTTATAATTTCCACTTGGAGAAGTATATGAATCACATGCTGTAGGAGAAATTGTAGCAGTTGTATTTGATGTATTTGGCACACCATCAATGCGGAAAGCAATATTGAACGCCCAAGCACCAGTTAATGAAAAAGGATCTGGAAGCGCTGGGTATGATAGAGTTGTATTAAAATAAGAGAAGTTATTATTGTATGAAGCAATCCCCAAATGAGTAGGAGCAGTTGAAGTTTTCAAATATAGCCAGTTCGGACCTGAATAAATCAATCCGACTCTATATGACGATGAAGCGTTCATCGTAATTGCCCCAGCTGGTACTGCCTCACCAACCAACTCATCAACCCCTCCAGTAACTGTTAACGGAGAAGTCTCATACACCAAATCAGCTCCTTCATACAGACCGATTTTAAATACTCCACCAGCTGCAGATGCAGCATCTACTTCTACTCCTAGATAAGATACGTCAACATCCGTACATGAGATTGAATTTAGAAATACTCCGGTAAACAAATTATCTGACGCCGAAATTGATCCCGTGTGAGACGAAGGGTCAACGTGTAGTATTGAAGATGGAGTAACACAACCTGTAGTGCTAAATACAACTAGATTCGCCGTATCACTAATACTTGCAAAACAATCATCCGAAACACGACAACTATATTCTCCAGCAGAAGATAAGTTTACCCCATTCAAAGTAAGTGTTGCCGACGTCTCTCCAGGAATATCTACACCATCTTTCATCCATTGGTAATACAACCCATTAGAAGAAGAAACTGTAAAACTAGCATTTTGCCCTACACACAAATTATCATCAACTGGGTTTGTTTCAATGGCAATTGCAGAAGAAGCTGTTGATGATGCATTGAACTCATACGCTCCGATATCCTTGACTCCATTATCAAAAAAACCTCGTTGATCTGTGCACGGAACGGTTACTGGACCATTAGAACCTGCAGCCCCTGCATCAATGGCCACACTTCCTGTAGAAAGTGCTAAAGTCATTACACCGTTAGTGGCTCCGTTAAGTGCTAAATTGCTCGATAAATTCAAGTTCGCCTGAGTTCCCGTTATCGTTCCGGTACCGGAAGGTGTGATAGAAGACCCTGCATAGGTTTCAATGATATTAGAACCATTGTCTATAATATTCGATGCCCAAGAATCTGTGTTGAAGTCAATATCTGCTGATACACCATTTACCGTGTTTTGAGCAATAATGTTGTTCTTTAAATATAAATTTCCCGGACTTTGTTGCATGAAAACGACATAAACACCTCCTCCTTTCCCGGATGCGGATGATACAGAGTTGTAGGCAATGGTATTGTTTGTCAAGACCGTTTGGTTGTACCAGGATAGAATTGCACCTCCACTTGTTTCGGAGGAATTAGCGGTAAATGTTGAATTCGTTACATGCACTGTATTAAAACGGAAAAAACCCATACCTCCAGCCACATTGTGGTAACCGACACCAAACGCGCTA
>CBFHXS010000199.1:0-1629 GCA_965659845.1 Brumimicrobium sp. | reverse complement strand
CTCCATCCTTCAGTGCGTTAATTTCTACAAATTTAATCATTCTTTTGCGGAAGAGTGGTATTGATTTCATCATAAACTCTTTTATTCATCGCTGAAGGGTCCATTCTTGAAACTTCTTCTTCTGAAATGAATGGATGAATCGAAATTCTAGCTAATCCAGGCATGGCTGATCCAAAAACTGCTTCAGGATCAGAAAATAAACGATAGTTGTTGACAAATGTAATGGGCATTATTCCTACTTCTGCCGCTTTTGCTAGTTGAAATGTTCCGTTTTTAAAAGGAATGAGATACGGAGTTTCATCTGGTATACCTCCTTCCGGAAAGATTACAATACTCCAGTCTTTAACCATTGCATTTCTTGCTTGAATAAATGATTTAGCCGCTTTAATATGGTTTGAACGATCCACAGGAATATTTAACTTTTTGAAGAATGTTTTTACCAATGGATAGGAAAGAATTTCGCTTTTACCCATGAATAGAAAACGATTATTGGGTAGGATGCTATACATGAAAAAGATATCGAGGTATGAAGTATGATTAGCACATATAATAAAAGGTTTATCTTTTTTGTCATTTTTCCCTTCAAGTTCGATAGCGTAAAAACACAGTATACGGACTATTCTAGACCAAAAAATATTGATAGGAAATGCAAATTTTTTCAAGTTTTCATTCCAGAGAATAAAAATGAAAAGAGGATAAAACAAAATAAGAGTGATTGTAAATACAACTCCGATATAGAGTTTCCAAAGATTAAATGGTATGGCAAAAAGGTACTTCATAAGTAAATTATGTTATCAAATGTATAGATTTTCCAATGTTGTACAACAAAATTTTAAATTTGCTGCAGTAACAAGATAAAAACAATCGAAAATGACAAGAGTCCTCACAGGAATTCAAAGCACCGGAACGCCACACCTAGGTAATTTGTTAGGTGCAATAATTCCTGCTATTCGCATGGCCAATGATGATAAGAATGATGCTTTCTTGTTTATTGCTGACCTTCACTCATTAACTCAAATTAAGGAAGGGGAAACACTTAGGGAGAATACTTACCAGGTTGCGGCAACGTGGTTAGCTTTCGGTTTGAACCCTGGGAAAACGGTTTTTTACAGACAAAGTGATGTGCCGTTAGTAACCGAGCTCACGTGGTATTTAATGTGCCATTTTCCTTATACAAGATTAACGTTAGCACATTCCTTTAAGGATAAAGCAGATCGTCTGAAAGACGTGAATTCAGGATTGTTTACATACCCCATGTTGATGGCTGCAGATATTTTGTTGTATGATGCGAATCAGGTCCCTGTAGGAAAAGATCAAATGCAGCATTTGGAGATGACTAGAGACGTAGCAGGTAAAGTAAATAAAAGCGTCGGAAAGGAAATCCTTGTAGTTCCAGAGGCTAAAATTGAGGAAGAAACCAAGTTAGTTCCAGGAACAGATGGGGAAAAAATGAGTAAGTCTAGAGATAACACTATCAATATATTTCTTTCAGATAAAAAATTGAGAAAGCAGATTATGAAGATTGAGACGGATAGTATTCCTATGGAAGAGCCTAAAGATCCAGAATCATGCAATGTGTTTGCGTTATATAAACTAATCGGCACAGAATCTGAAGTAGAAGCTTTATCG
>CBFHXS010000198.1:0-1756 GCA_965659845.1 Brumimicrobium sp. | reverse complement strand
TCTCCTTTGTGTAAAAAACATAGAGAAAACCCAGAATATACTGAGCGTTTTGAGCTAATGGTTTGTGGTAAAGAGATAGCGAATGCATACTCTGAGTTGAACGATCCGATTGATCAGCGTGAGCGATTTGAAGACCAAGTAAAACTTGCAGAAAAAGGCGATGATGAAGCTACAGGAATGATCGATCAAGACTTTTTACGCTCATTAGAATACGGTATGCCGCCAACTTCTGGTTTAGGGATTGGTATGGATCGATTGATTATGTTTTTAACCGATAACGCCGCGATACAAGAGGTTTTATTCTTCCCGCAAATGCGACCAGAGAAGTTTGGGGAAGTTGGACCGGAACTAAATGAAAACGAGCAACTGATTCTCGATACTCTTCAAAAAGAGGGTAAGACAGATCTACTTGGATTAAAAGATAAAGTAGGACTGAGTAATAAGAAATGGGACAAAGGCCTGAAAGGATTGCGTAAACACGACTTGATTAAAGTTGAGAAGTTGGAAGATGGAGCATTAGTGATAGAGCAAGCGTAGACTCTTCTCAACATTTTGGGTTACTCCGTGAATAACTTTTAATTTCTTCTAGGCTAAATTCTGCTTGTAAAAATTCCTTTGGACTACATTTGAAGGAAACCAATTATACACACATGTTTTTAGAGCAATTTCCAGAAGATGGTAAACGACACGGATGGATAGAAGTAGTATGCGGATCTATGTTTTCCGGTAAAACAGAAGAGTTAATTCGTAGACTAAAAAGAGCTGAGTTTGCCAATCAAGACCTCTTGCTCTTTAAACCTAGAATCGATAAGAGATACAGTGAAAAGAATGTAGTTAGCCATAACGGAATAAGTTTTGAGGCATTACAGGTAGACTCTTCCGCTGATATACTGGATCAATGGAAGAAAGAAAGAATTGTGGCGATTGATGAAGCTCAATTCTTTGATATGGGAATAGTGGACGTAGCTAACAAATTGGCAGCAAAAGGTGTTCGTGTTATTTGTGCTGGACTAGATATGGACTTTAAAAGTAATCCATTTGGACCTATCCCTAACTTAATGGCCTCTGCTGAGTACGTAACCAAGGTGCATGCAATCTGCATGTCATGTGGAAATCTTGCCCAATTCTCTCATCGTAAAACGAAAGAGACAGAACAAGTACTGGTTGGAGCTGTAGAAGAATATGAACCATTGTGCAGATCATGTTATAATAAAATTGAACATTGAAATTAAATCTTTCATATCAATCATTTTCCGAAATTATTGAAGGAAAAACCCAACGCTTGAAAAATGATGAGTTAGTTGATGTTGTATATTACGATACACGATTGATTTCACGTGATCAAAAAGGAGTCTTTTTTGCGCTGAAAGGACATAAAAACGGACATCAATATTTAAAAGAAGCTTACGAAAAGGGAGTTCGATTATTCGTTGTTTCTGAAAAGACTGATCTTCCAGAGGATGCATCTATTATAACTGTGGAAGATACATTAGAAGCGCTTCAAGCACTTGCAAAACATCATCGAACTAGATTTTCATATCCTGTACTTGCAGTAACTGGAAGTGTAGGAAAAACAACCATCAAAGAATGGTTATACTATTTGATCAATGATCACTTTATTGTGGTAAGAAGCCCTAAAAGTTATAATTCGCAACTAGGAGTGGCATTATCTTTACTCGAATTGAATGATGAATCGAACTTTGCTATAATTGAGGCAGATATTTCTAAGCCTGGAGAAATGGTGTTGTTAGAAGAT
>CBFHXS010000197.1:0-1775 GCA_965659845.1 Brumimicrobium sp. | reverse complement strand
AGCTTCACCACCCGAACCAGGGAAAACAATAACTCTTCGATTCGTCACCTCCACTAAAACAAAAGGGTTTTTGTATTTTTCACTGAACTTCTTAGATAGGTATTTCTGTGATTCAACAATACTCAACCCACCCACCTTGACAAGGCCAATCATTGGAAGGTCAACAGTCCCATCTTGCCTAACAAGATACTCAATATCAGCTCCCTGACCAATTCTTTGATTCTGTCCTGCCCCTTCTCCTATTCCGGACATAACATCGATGATATTTTTACCGTCTTCTGTATACATGGTAAACTTGATCTTATCATCTGGGGAGATTAAATAGGCTTCATCAGGAGATAGCGGGATGTCTTCAGTGATAAACTCATCTTCATCCCCCTGAAACATAATGTGACTATTTACACCACAAGATGAGAGATAAAATAAGCCTAAGAAGGCAAATGACAGTATCAGAACTTTATTTTTCATTTCTTAATAACTCCTTGTAATAAGCGTCCATATCATTTACTAGTCGCTCATATCCATATCGTTTTAGAACATAATCTTTACCAAAAGTACCATACTTTTCGCGTAATTCACTGCTCTCCACCAATAAACGGAGTTTTTCAGCATAAGTTTCAATATGATCCTTTTTTATGACAAATCCGGCTGAACCATTGATAACAACATCTCTTACACCACCCACATCTGTTGTAATAACAGGTAATCCTGTCGCTTGGGCCTCTATCAAACTTACTGGCGTACCTTCATTTTTAGATGTTAAGCACATAATATCCATACCAGCATTAAAAGTAGAAATATCAAGAATCCAAGAAGTCAATTTAATAATCTTTCCATCTGGATCAATCTCTCTAGCTTTCTCCTCTATTTCTTTTCGCTCTGAACCATCGCCAACAATGAAGATTTTAAACTTCTTTTTAGTAGAATTCTTTAGCATCTGGACACAAGAGAGAAAAAAGCTATGATCCTTAATTGGAGCCAACCTACCAACAATTGCTATCGCCACTTCGTCTTCCTCAATTGAAAAATTTGCTCTAGTTACTTTTCTTTTTTCCTGAAGATCAATCGAAAATTTTGTTAGGTCAAAACCTAACGGAATCACATTAACTTTTTTTGAAGGTGCAATTTTATGATCGATAACTAACTCCTTCTTTTGAATTTCACTTATAGCAACTATACCTGAAGATATTTTAGCCAAATACCGCTCAATACGCTTAAAAAAATTCGTCTTTCTTTTTCCAAAATATGAATGAAAAACATGCCCATGAAAAGTATGAACGATAACTGGAACTTTCAATGACTTCGCAGCGAGTCTTCCCAACAACCCTGCCTTTGAAGCATGAGTATGAACAATATCCGGCTGAAATTCTTTGATAATTCTTTTGATTTTACGATATGCCTTTCGATCGTTTATTGGATCTATAGCGCGCGATAACTCTGGAACAATTATGGGTTCAATACCATTTTCTTTTAACACATGAAGAGAGTCTTTTTCGCCTTCATCAGGAACCCCGCCTACTAGCATAGTTTCATAATCATCGGAAAGATAACGCGTTAAATATGTTGCATTGAATGTAGGTCCTCCAATGTTAAAACGGTTTATGATACGTACTATTTTAACTTTTCGCTCCATCGATCATACCAATTTTGAAAAACAATATAAGACCACATTTGTATAGATGATTCACCTGGATTTCCTCCCAAAAATTTAGCTTTCAAAGCTGCAATACCTTTAGAATCAAATAAGTTCTGATCCAGTATGTGAGCCTCTTCAA
>CBFHXS010000196.1:0-1784 GCA_965659845.1 Brumimicrobium sp. | reverse complement strand
CCGTATGCTTTGATCTGGCTTCAACCTCTACAGTTGCAAACCAAGGATCAATAGTAAACTATCAATGGAATTTTAGCGATGGCTCAAATTATTCTTCAGTAAACCCAACGCTACAAGATTGCTTTGAAAACTTCTCTGGAAACTCAGTTTTCTACGGTGTTGAATTAGTAGCCACCACAGATCAAGGGTGTGTAGGTAGTCATTCTGAAGCTAACTATATAGGCGTTTACACTAATCCAATTGCAAACTTCACGTATTCTCCAGAGGAAGTAGATATTCTTGACCCAATTGTAAATATTAATAATAACTCGCAATATGCAGATAATTATGAATGGACGGTTTCAAACTATGGGACAAGTACAGATTACAGTCCTACATTTGAATGGGCTCCAGAACCCGATTCTCAATATATTCAATTAATTGTTTCTACTGATGAGGGGTGTTATGATACAGCATATGCCGTGGTGAATATATTGGACCGTCTAGTACTTTACGTTCCAAATACCTTCACACCTGATTTTGACGACTACAATGAAACATTTCAACCTGTATTCACATCGGGATTTGACCCTTTCAATTTTAACTTAAAAATCTTTGATAGATGGGGAGAGATTGTATTTGAATCCAATGATGCTGAAGTTGGGTGGGATGGGACATATGGTGTCGGAAGTGATGAACTCGTTCGAGATGGAACTTATATCTGGAAAATTGAATTTAAAGAGACCGGCAAGGATAAACGACAAATTTTGACTGGCCATGTGAATGTTTTAAAATAAAGGAAATTAAAACCTAAAAAAAAAGCGGCACTCAGTGAGTGACGCTTTTTTTATTTATTATCCCCGGAAGAGTGTAACAAACATTCTCCAATCTCGTTACAATTAAGTCTGGTACAGTATTTGAAAATATAGATTAAATTTAAAAATGTTACGAACTTCTACTCTCTTTGCACTCCTTCTTATACCGTTTTCTTTCACTTTATCTCAAACGGAGGATGAATCATGTTTACCTCCAAAGAAAAAAGTTGAAAAAATTATTAATAAAGCAAAGACTTCAACGCCGAGAGAGGCCTCTGTTTTATTCAATGAAGCAATTGATAAAGAAGAAGATAATGCAATGGCATATTATGAGTTCGGAATGTATGCTTATAAAAGAGGACTTGAATTATACGAGCAGAATCCTAACCCAAAATTGGGAGATAAAAGTATGCTGACAGCAGAAAAGCTATTTGAAAAAACATTGGATAGATGCTCAGACTATCATGCCAACTGTTTTTATTACTTAGGCATTATCAACTACTCTTTTGGTAATCTAGATGAGGCGATGAAGTATTTTCGAGAGTTTAACACATTTAATGCAACGGACATCTCAAAATATTCTGAAGACAGGGAGAAAAGACTGCAAGATGTAGCTGAAGTGCTTAGCAAATATGAGGAAGAGCAATCTTTCTTTGAAAATAAAGTCCCATTTGACCCTAGTATAGTTAAAAATGTAAGTACATCAAGAGATGAATATTTCCCTATGATTTCTCCGGATAACGAAATTATGTTCTACACCAGAAGAGTAGACAGAACCGCGAAAGGCGACATGATCTCAACGATAAGAGAAGAGTTCACGTGGTCAAAAAGGGCGACCATGAAAAGCCCCTTCGATGGAGGAAAACCTCTAAGCCCTCCATTTAACAATGGTACTTTTGATAGTTATGGTGCGGCAACAATGTCAGTTGATAATAAGGAAATGATTATCTGCGCATGTAAAGACGAAAATGTTAGAGGTCAACAATATCG
>CBFHXS010000195.1:0-1806 GCA_965659845.1 Brumimicrobium sp. | reverse complement strand
AAAAAAGGATGGCACAAGCCAAATCATGGCACAGTCATTTGTATTCCGGTTTTTAATATTTTTGGTTTTTTAAATTTATCCCGAGAATTCCCCGATGGAAGAGACTTAAACCGTTCTTTTCCAGGTACAAAAAATGGTTCGTTGGCCAGTCAGTTCGCCTACATATTCATGAAAGAAATCGCTCCATTAGCTGATGTAGTTATTGATTTTCACACAGGGGCTTCTCAACGCAACAATTATCCGCAGACGAGGTGTGATTTTAGAGATATCGAAACTAGAGCGCTTTGTGATATTTTTGGATCTCCATATACGATAGATTCTAAATTAATCCCTAAATCGATTCGCCATGCAGTATCTAAAATAGGTAAGAAATATATCCTATTTGAAGGTGGTAAATCTAACCGAATCGATGACTTGATTGTTGAAGAGGCTATTTCGGGAACGAAAAGAATCATGACTGAACTAGGCATTCGCTATTTTGATATTGATCCCCCAGAAAAAGAATCTATTCTTATCACAAACAGTCGCTGGATACGAGCAAGTAGTTCTGGTGTGCTAAACTTAAGAATTGAAAACGGACAAAAAGTTGACAAGGGAACTATACTTGCTACGATTGCCGATCCTTATGGGAAATTTGAGCGTTCAGTTAAAGCTCCGTTCGAAGGATATATCTTTAATGTTAATGAGACACCTTTGGTCAACAAGGGAGATGCTTTATTCCATATGGGGAAGTGATTCTTTTATCAAACCATACATCTCCTTCAATTTATTAAAACATATCGTGAGAGCATCTAGTTTCTATAAGTCCTCCGCTCTTTTAAATTGGGCAACGCTATGCATTGAAAGAAGAAACGCAATTGGGATTATCCCAGCTTGTGTCTCGAGAAAAGATTCAACAAGCAAAGACGCAAATAAAACAAATATGGTTAGCCTTTGAACGAAGGAACTATCGGAAGTTGGGAAAATGAAAGGAACTAAAAAGGATATCAAAAGAAATACAAATCCAAATAAACCAAGAGCTACCCAACTATTTAAAAATTGATTATGCGCATTCAAATTCTTTTCTGCTACTCCTAAGTATTCATTCTCTATATACTTCTTTTTAAGCTCATCTTTCACATCTCCAGTTCCATATCCTAAGAATGGTTTTTCCCCAATCAATTGAAGAGCACTTCGCCATACCTGAAGTCGAGAAGCTGTACTTTCTGTTTTGTCTGCCTTAATCGTTAACTCACCAGTTGCATACCTGTAACTTCTTTCAATTCGATTTTTCACAGATGGAAAGTAATGTAATGTGGTAGATAAAATTAAGATCGCTAAAACACCAAAAAGCAAAGTCCACTTCATTCGATTGTAAACCCTTGCAAAATAAATCAAAACGGAAATGGTTGATATTAAAACCAAAAGAATACCCGCTTTTGAGCCAGTTATAAAAACTACAATAAAAAATATTAGGGCTAAAATTAGGCCGAGAAGATTCTTCATTTGTTTTTTCAAAACCAAATAAACACTAAATATGAAGGCTAGAACTAAATAAGTGGCCCAATAACTGCGGTGCATAAAATGTGATAAATAGGACTCTTGAAAGTGCCAATAACCTTTGATTTCGATATATTCAAGGTAAGAAAGGTAAAAGCAAAGAACGATAGAAGTTATAGCTCCAGCAATAAAACTTTTGTAAAGTATTGAGAACTTAAACTTTGGTTGAAACAGGAGAAAATATACAGGAAAAATAGCAAAAGAAGCTTTCATCCCTAAGTCCATAGAACCAAACGATACATTTTCTGAATAAACCATTCCGACTAC
>CBFHXS010000194.1:0-1819 GCA_965659845.1 Brumimicrobium sp. | reverse complement strand
TAAAGACCATAGAACAAGGGCAGACAAGTATTCTCGTCTAACAGCTCAAAAGATGAATTCAAAAGGGAAAAATGCGAGTAGAATAAAACCCTATATAAGCGCTTTTGGAAGGTTCGTTTCCATGTTTATTATCAAAAAAGGGTTTTTGGATGGAAAAATGGGTTGGCATATTGCTCGTATTTCAGCCCTCTCAAATATTTTAAAGTACAAGGAACTAAGACGATTGAATCATGCCGAAAAGTCTAAATAGCTTGAATAATAAAACCGTCGTCATTAGTCGTACAGACAGTATTGGTGATGTTATACTTACTTTACCATTGTGTGCTTGGATAAAGCAAGAATTTCCATCAGCGAATATCATTTTCCTAGGTAAAAAATATACGCAACCAGTTCTCGAGTGCTTTCCATCAATTGATGTTATTAAGTATTGGGATGACCTCGATTCAAAATCAGACCGAGAAATAATTCCGGAAATCCAATCCTGGAATGTTGATGTCTTTGTTCATGTTTTTCCAAATAAGAGAATATCCAAAATCGCTCGAAAGGCAAAGGTTCCTGTGCGAATAGGAACATCTCACAGAGCTTATCACTTATTGAATTGTAACTTGAGGCCAAATTTTACAAGAAAGAATTCAGATTTGCACGAGGCTCAATTAAATTTCAAATTAATTGAAGATTTTGGGCTGGGAAATATTCCAACTCTTGAACAGGTACTGCAATGGGTATCAGCATTTAAGTCGAGATCCATTTTGCCAGATGTTTTACTCGAACTTCTAAGTACAGAACGAAATAAGGTCATTTTACATCCCAAATCACAAGGTTCAGCTGTTGAATGGCCGTTAGAGAAATATATTGAACTGGCAACTGAATTAGTTAATAAGAATTATAGAGTTTATTTTTCGGGTACGGAAAATGAAGGATTACTTTTTAGGGAACAGCTTCCAGAAGATGACAATATTATCGACGTATCTGGTAAAATGAGTCTTGCTGAATTCATCACATTTATAGACCAAGTTGACTCGTTGGTTGCCTGTAGTACAGGACCTCTTCATATTGCAGCTATATTGCAAAAACGTGCGTTAGGCCTCTTTACAACTGTCCGTCCAATGCACCCGGGCAGATGGTCACCGATAGGCCGAAATACTGATATTATTGTTGCATTGGAGAAAAGTAATTCACCGGAGAGTGAAATTCGATCTATCGCAGTTAATCAACTCGTTGAAAAACTTTGATTGTAAGAAATCCAAACCTTTAAATGGTTCGTAAATGGAACATTCTGTAAGGTTAACAACTCAATTACGACAGATTAAGCGTTGAGAGAAATTAATAAAATAGCATTACTTGTCTTCGTGCGTGAAGCTAGAGAGGAAGCACGTATTAAGCCAATTTTCAAAGGAGAAGACTTAAGGAATAAGCAGCTTTATACTTATCTCAACAATAGAATTATTTCTGTTGCTCAAGATTCGAATCTAGATTATTTTGTAATCAGCACAAAAGAACAAGTTGGAGATGTATTTGCCGATCGCTTTAAAAATGCTTTCAAGTCTGTTTTCGAACTCGGTTACGATGCTGTAATAAGTGTAGGAAATGACTCCCCAGAACTATGTTCTTCAACCATAGGAGAAGTTAGTGGTTGTTTTTCGAATTATGATGTTGTAATAGGACGTACAAATAAAAATGGCGCTTACACAGTTGGGCTAACAAAATATGCTTTTTCAAAGTGTGATTTTGACGCAGTGGACTGGAGATCAAGTAATGTCGTGTTTTCAATTCAGCAGCGATCAAAGGCTCAAGGAAGTTCATACACCGAATTAAAAGA
>CBFHXS010000193.1:0-1822 GCA_965659845.1 Brumimicrobium sp. | reverse complement strand
TTTTGCAAGCTGAGAGGTTTTTTAATTAGTTAAACAATAATTTATTCAACACTAATATATTAATTTTTTACTTCTTTAATGTAAACACGTGAAAAATCTAGCTGTTCCATCTCGTTGGTTACAAATTTTCTAACCTTTAAGTTCACCATAGTAACAAAGTCATCAGTCAGCAAAGGCATAACCACAGCGTCATCAATAATCATTTGGTCACACTCAGCTAATAATTTCATTCTCTTTGATTCGTTAGTTTCAGCCAATGCCTTCTCAAAAAGCGCGTCGAAATCCGGATTTTTGTACTTAAATGGATTAACATTTACGTCATTGTTATCCATGTTACCACCGTAGAATAGATTCAAGAAATTCTCAGGGTCTGGATAATCTGCCACCCATCCTGATCTCCAAAAAATAGCTTCATTATTTCTAATAGCACTCTCTCTTTCTTCAATTGTAACAAGTTTCACATCCAGATTGACACCGATATTCTGTTTCAATGAAAATGCCACCGCTTTTGCCAGTTTATGTGTTCCTGAACCTTCTAGCCCATTTACGTATAGGTCAATCTCAGGGAATCCTTTTCCATTTGGATATCCCGCTTCAGCCATAAGCGATTTAGCTTTGGCAACATCAAATTCATACCCTTTAACACTCTCCTGAGGATAACCTTGCATTTTAGGAACAAACCCGTGGTTTGCAGCCCAACCTTCACCCTCTAACCAAGTCTCAATAATCGCTTCCCTATCAATAGCAACATTAAATGCCTTACGAACCTCTTTACTACTAAAAACTTCGCTTTCATGAGCGAAACCGTAATACGAAATACTCATACTAGACTTCGAATCCACAATATGTTTTACATTCTCTCCTGCCTGAGCTTCACGTAGAGTACCCAGAACATTCTCTACTTCTTCAACAGGAATATCCAAAACTAAGTCTATTTCCTCTTTTCTAAATGACAAAAGCTCATCTGTTTTGTCTTCGCTGTAAGTCATAATGATGTCGTCCAAGAAAGGTAATTTATTGCCGAAATCATCTTTTCCCCAGTATTTATTATTTCGGTTCATTACAATTTTATCATCTTCTAAAGTTTTGAGCATAAAAGCTCCAGTTCCTACAGGATGCTGGCCGATTTCTTCGCCATACTTTTCGATTGCTTCTTTTGGGAAAACACTTAATCCTGTATGCGCAAGAACTTTTTGAAAGCCAGAAAAAGGTGTTGCAAGTTCAATTTTAAGCGTGTACTCGTCCACTACAGAAATACCCTCAACATCATCTGCCTTTCCATTGTAATAAGCCTTAGCTCCTAATACTTTGTCTTTTAACAACCATGATAACTCATTCAAATCTTTCTTAGAACATGCAAATTTTAAAGAATACTCAAAGTCTTCAGCCTTAACCTGCCGACCTTTACCTCCCTCGAAACATGGGTCATCGTGGAAATATACATCTTCCCTCAATTTAAACGTAAATACCTTAGAGTTTTCATCAACTTCAAAGCTCTTGGCAATTGAAGGAACTACTTCGACACTGTTCGGATCAATCCTTACCAATCCCTCAAAAAGTTGCGATGCAACCCTGTTGGCATAAACATCTGTTACACTTAGGGGGAACAAGCTTGTCACTTTTTCACTAGACATGAAGCGGAATTCTCCTCCATATCTCACACCTCCTTTTGCCACGATCACATCATTATCTGACTGAACATTATCGTTTTTACAGCCAAAGACCATTGCTGCAACTATGAACAAGTAAAAGAGTTTTTTTAGCATTGAAGTAATAGTTTATATGATATTAAGATAAACAAATATATAAAAAAGACAGATAC
>CBFHXS010000192.1:0-1875 GCA_965659845.1 Brumimicrobium sp. | reverse complement strand
AGCATCATGCGCAGCTAATGCCTCAAATTTATTTTCTGCTGAAACAAACGGTAAACCTGTGAATTCGGCGATCTTTTTTGCAACGAGTTCTGCATAACCATCCGGTGTATTTATACCAGTTCCTACCGCTGTTCCTCCCAATGCTAATTCAGATAGATGTGCTAAGGTATTATCAAGTGCTTTGAGTCCATGATCTAATTGAGAAACATAACCTGAAAACTCTTGACCTAATGTAAGTGGAGTTGCATCCATTAGGTGCGTACGACCAATCTTCACTACATCATCGAATGCCTTTGCCTTCTGATCCAAAACATCACGAAGATGTTGAACTCCTGGAATAGTGGTTTCAACTAGCATCTTATATGCTGCAATATGCATTCCGGTAGGAAATGTATCATTAGAAGATTGTGATTTGTTGACATCATCATTTGGCTGAAGCGTTTTTTCTCCTTCACCCATTTTATGTCCAGCAATAACATGCCCACGATTGGCGATGACCTCATTTGTATTCATATTAGACTGTGTACCTGATCCAGTCTGCCAAATTACAAGTGGAAACTGGTCATCATGTTGACCGTCTAATATCTCGTCACATACTTTAGAGATCAAATCCCGCTTTTCTTCTGCTAGAACACCAAGTTCACAATTCGTATGAGCAGCTGCCTTTTTCAAATAAGCGAAACCATAAACAACCTCTAAAGGCATTGATCCTGGCGCTCCTATTTTAAAATTGTTTCGAGATCGCTCTGTTTGAGCACCCCAATACTTGTCGGCAGGTACTTTTACCTCACCCATCGTGTCTTTTTCAATTCTATAATCCATTTTATATCGTTTGTTTGTGATTATTTTTTTATTTTAGCCGCTGTATTACATTACAAAAATAGTATAAGATGAGTATATTCGGTATATTGATGTTTCTAATTTTGGGAGGAATGGCATTTTGGTTGTTATTGTTCCTTTTAGGTTTTGCTGTTCCTTTTTGGATCACATTAGGTGCAATTGACCAGATTCGTCCAAAACGTGTCTTCGACGAAGAAGAAGAGAAGGCGTAGTTAACATAAGTCGAGCTAAGATATTAATAAGGAGATCAGAAATGTTCTCCTTTTTTTGGTTAAAACGATCTCAAACTACTATTGGCTTATCCATAAACTCGGGTTCAACTGAACTACATTGGAGCCTTGAACGTGATGGATTTCAAAATGAGCTACAGACAGATTCCCCGATTTATTTGGAAGTAAAGACCCAATCGGCGTTTTAATACCTACTTTCGTTCCTTTTGTCACGTACACATCTTGCAAGTTTGAGTATACGCTTCTATAATCACCGTGTTTGATTATCACAACTTTACCAGCGCCAGAAATATTAATAACACTTGTAACTTCTCCTTTAAAAACAGAACGCACATTTGCATTTTTAGCTGTGCTGATATCAATTCCATTGTTCTGGGTGTAAATCTTTAACGTTGGGTGCGGATTCTTTCCATACCCCTGAGTTACTTCTCCCTTTTGAACTGGTGAAGGCAATCTTCCTTTATTCGTCGCGAAATCTCGTCCAGTGAGCTCGTTTTCTTTCATCTCCTTGAACTCAACGGATTCCTTTTCAGGAGGCTTAGCATCTGCAGTATTTGAACTTTCCTCACGTTCCTTTCTTCTTCTTTCCGCCTCAAGTCTAATTTTCTCTAGACGAGCTTGCTCTGCGGCAATCTCTCGCTTTATTGCTGCTTGTATCTCCTGTTTTAATTTTGCTTTTTGCTGTTTTTGCTTTTCGAGTTCTGCCAACAAATCATCCTCTTTCGCCTTGTAGCGTTTATAAATTTCTTCCTTCTCTTTTTTGGCTTTAATAATTTCTGAACGTTCTGCTTTTTTATCTTCAGCT
>CBFHXS010000191.1:0-1900 GCA_965659845.1 Brumimicrobium sp. | reverse complement strand
CTACATTTTTACACTTTGCAGTTTATTTTGTTTTTCCGTATTTACCCAGGAATCTACTTATTCTTCATTTCAAAAAATATATCAATCATGTAATTCTGAGAGTTCTTTGCATAGTAAATATCTTGATCAAAAAACCTTGTTCAAAGATAGCTCCGATTGGTTTCTGAATCTGATGGCCTATGTTGATGAAACAAGAAAATACAATCCAAAAAGGGCATTTGAAATCATTCAAAAATCCGATATCTCATTGATTCATAAGTCAGAATTCGAAAAAGGCGTTTATTCACTCACTTTAGGCGCAATAAGTATAATATCGGAAAATCCTGATATGTCTATAAAACACTTTAAATCAGCCTTAAAAAACTTTAAACAAACAAATACCAAATACTATGAGGTATATAGCATGATGTCCTTAGGTAGAGCTTTTACGGCATTAAACCAACTCGATAGTGGACGAATATACTTACACGAAGCTGAAAGATTGAGCTCAATGGATTTTCCTGAACTCTCTCTAAAAATTGAATTGAACCAAGCTGTGAACAGAAAGTTAGCCAAAGATTATGTTCAAGCGGAAAATCTATTTCTCAATTCATTATCAAAAAACTCTAGTTCAATGGAGACATACATGGTTTGTCGAACGCAGGCTAACCTAGCTGAAGTTTACATGTTGAGAAGTAAATTGGATAAAGCAGATAGTTTATACTCTGAAGCTCTATTCACAGCGAATAAATATAATTTAAGATCTGATCAATATAGGATACATAATGACCTGAGCATTTTAAATCAAAGAAGAGGGAATTTCAAAAAAGGATTATTTTATCGCAACAAGGCAGATAGTATTCGTAAACAAGCAGAGTTGATTTCCGTTTCTGACCAAATGGGACAGCTTGAGAAAAAACTAGAAATCGATATACTTGATCAAAAGGCACTGCTCAAAGAAAAGCTATTAGTTACTGAAAAAAAGATAAACACAATTCTATTTACTGTTTTGATCATTATCTCCGTGTTGCTATTCCTCTTAGTCCATCAACTTCTCAAACTACGAAAAAAGAATACGATTCTAATTAAAAATCGAAAATCAAACAGTCGAAAGAAAAGGACTCAGGTCATTTCTCAATCGAATAATAAATTAAATCCTTTAATAGCACAGCTAGAATCTGTTCAGAATGATGAAAGCATAATTTTCGATGAATCATTAACCATGGAAAAGCTGGCAAAAAAACTAAACACGAATCGCACCTACTTATCTGAAGCAATAAACCTTGGTCATGAGATGTCATTTTCTAAGTGGATTAATCAGATCCGAATAAATAAGGCATGTGACCTTCTACTTGATTCAACCAATGATAAATATAGTTTGGAGGCAATCGCTGGGATGGTAGGTTTTACAAGTATTTCATCATTCAATACGAATTTCAAAAAAAATACAGGTATTACACCATCCTATTTTAGAAAACACAGGGATGATTAATTTATCAATTTGATAGTTTAATAGATCAAACCATCAATGTAACCTAAAAAAAATCTATCCCCGTGGCCTAGTTTTGTGATGAAAAAAAACGATTCATCATGAAATATCTAAAACTATTCTTTTTAATCTCAGTGTATTGTCTTGGTAATAATGCTTCAAGTCAAACAACTACATGTCACAATAAAGAGGTCGTAGGTTACTTTCCAAACTGGCAATGGTATGACAGAAATAAATTAGTAACTCCTTCAAGTATAGATTATGGAAAATATACTATCCTTAATTATTGTTTTTTCGATGTCGATATTGATGGCAATATTCAAATAACTGATCCATGGGCCGATAAGAACCTTCTTCTAGGTCCAATTAATTGGTCAGTCGCACCTGCAGGTTACGATTCGGCATATGATTTTGGTAACCCCAATTATCATC
>CBFHXS010000190.1:581-1921 GCA_965659845.1 Brumimicrobium sp. | reverse complement strand
TACGGGTCTTTGATGACAAAATATTCTGAGTCTTCAGACCATCCTATAGGCATTCCTAGAATCAACTCCTCGATGTTTTTATGCTCAAAATTGATGTCAAAAGTTTCTTTGAGATAAGACATGTCTTCTTTTATGTAACAGTCTCCTCGCTTATCAACAATAGTCAAAGTATCCGGCGTTACCATCGTATTGTATATCGGGATTCTTGCATAAGTAATTAATGCATGAAGCGCACTATCCGTTCGCATTCGAATGGATGTCTTAAATGACACATTGTACTCACTGTCTTTATATTTCGAACTTAGCTTAGTATAAAAATGCTCAGGTCTAACTTTGGACAAACTATCCAATGTTTGGATCAAAACCAGGTCTTTCATCTTTGGTAATTTTTCCTGATCACCTGACACCTCTTTATTATTTCCGCAGCTTAAAAGCACAAAGGTAAGAATGAGTACAAAGCTATATTTAATAATATTTTGGGGCATACAATTTTTGTTCTTTGATTTTCTGATCAATTAATGAGTTTCTAGATCCTTTTTCTAGGGCTTTCTTCCAATACTTTAGAGCCTTCTCAATTCTATCCTGCAGAAATAAAGCATCTCCTAGTTTATCATATAGCTCAGCATCATATGCATTTTTATCTATGGCCAACTCCAATGTTTCTTCTGCCTCTGAATAGTTATTTTTTACAATACTCAATTGCGCCTTTGCTAGATAAAACTTTGCAGTTCTTTGTTCTTCTCCTATTTTCGCTAATTGCTCTTGCGCAACACTGAGTGCGATTTCCGCCTTTGTCAAACACATTGCATAATTAACCCTGATCATTCGTTCTGGGGAAATAGATAATGCTTTTTCAAATTCTTGTATTCCCTTTTTATATTCCTTGAGCGCAAAATATGCCTCACCACGCCTCATTGAGAACCTAGCTTTCTGTTGCTTATCGTCCAAAACATAGAGTTCACCCGCCGATAAAATATCGAGTGCTTCCTCTGGCTTATCAGTATAGATAGCACCTTCAGCTGCAGCATAATACACGAATGGCATGTTTGGAAAATAAGATAGCGCTTTCTGACCATCTTCATACAATGCATTGTAATCTTTATATGCACTCTCGAAAGCTAAAACCGTTGTCCACGCCTCAAACTGATCCCCACTCTTGTCAAGTGATTTTCTGTAAAAAGGTAAAGCCTCTTTAGATCTATTGTTTTGAGTTAATACCTCCGCATGCAATAGTCCCGCAGACGGCTCTTCTCCATTCATCTCAATCAGCATTGTAGTTAATTCCAACAATTGTAGCTTCTCTACCTTAAAAAAGGTTAGCAACTGTTCAATCTGAAATA
>CBFHXS010000190.1:303-544 GCA_965659845.1 Brumimicrobium sp. | reverse complement strand
CTTTTCTTGATCACCTGACTCAGCATAAATTGAAGCTAACTTCATTTGAAAAAGCATATTTTCAGGATTAACGGAAGCCAGCTCGAAGATCACATTTTTTGCTTTCTCAGACATATCATTCTTCTCATAGAATAATATGAGTGTTTGCAGTGCCTCTTTGTTCTCAGGATATTCATTGCATAACTCAAGTAAGGTCTTTTCGGTTTTGTCGAGTTGATCTATCTCTTGGTAAAGATCGGCC
>CBFHXS010000190.1:0-291 GCA_965659845.1 Brumimicrobium sp. | reverse complement strand
GCATATTTACTGCATCCTCATAGCGTTTATTATAGATGAGAACTTGACTGTACCCGTAAATCCAATCAACGTTTCTAGGCTGACGATCTACCAACTTTTCATAGTACACTGCTGCATTTTCAAACTGTCCCTGCTCATAAGCTAAATAAGCTAGTTCTTGCAGATAAACAATGTTCCTATCATCAATTTCGTAAGCCATTTCAAAATGGACTTGCGCTACCTTTGGTTTATTCTGCTCTTTGGCAATCTCTGCCAATCCAAAATGAACCGCGTCATCATTAGACTTTTGCT
>CBFHXS010000189.1:0-1926 GCA_965659845.1 Brumimicrobium sp. | reverse complement strand
CACCTGGATAAATGATATGACCTATACATCTTCAACTAATTCTCCAACTCACACTTTATCAAACATATCGGGTTGTGATTCGATAGTCTCCCTTGATCTTACGATTTTCTCAATAGATCCATCTATAAGTCAATTAGATGGGAGTACATTGGAAGCCAGCAGTCCAGGGTTAAACTATCAATGGTTGGACTGTACTACAAACTTATCTCCCATCGCTAACGAGAATGGGCAACTTTTTGAACCATCTCAAAATGGAAGTTACGCGGTGCAAGTTACCAGCAATAACTGCATTGATACATCTAACTGTGTTGTTTTAAACTCGGTGAATTTAAGTGAATTCTCTCAGCACAATAGTTTTGATGTTTTTCCAAATCCTACTAATGGAATGATTTCACTTACACTAAAAGACAATCAAGTTAAATCGGTTATTTTGACAAATTCACTAGGAGAACAAATGTGTAGCCTTCAAACTTCAAAGTATGAATGGTCACTTGATCTAACAACGTACACAAAAGGAACTTACTTCATTTACATTGAATCAAATGACAGTGTGGTTGTTAAACGTATCATAAAATATTAAATAGGTCTCCCCATTTTATCATAATCATCTTACAAAAAAAGCCTAGACTTTCATCTAGGCCTTTATCAATTGGATTTTTTAATATTCATTCCCCATATAATTGGAGCATAACTTCATCGGTTAATCTTTCTCTCTTTACTTCTCGAATTCCGACCTAATCAAAATCAAATCCCCATGATGCATTGTTAAAACTAAATTTAAAACTCTACTTCTGAACTTTGAGGAGTTTGACAAAAAACCACAGGTTACCCTGTGGTTTAAATTTAATTATTGTTTAACAACTCTTTTTGTAAGCATTCCTTCAATTGTTTCAATTCTGAATAAATAGATCCCCTTATTCACAAGTGTTAAGTCTACCTCGGTCGATAAGCCGTTTGGCTCAACTCGTTTAATGAATCGACCTAAATTGTCGAATATGTCGATTCTCTCTATTCGAACACCTGACAATACTACAAACCTACCATCACCTGGATTGGGAGTTACAGAGGTTTGATTCGCTAATTCCTCTATACTCACCCCGATATTATCCACAACCTGACAGTTAGAGGTATCCGTACAATTGTTTTGTGTTACGATAACTGCATAGCTACCATTTTCTGTTGCCGTAAATGTCTTTCCTATCTCCCCGACGAGTATTTGATTGTTGTCACAATTCATCCATTGGTACGTCGCATTCTCGGCTTGACTAATTAATTGAGGTGAAACATTATCAACATTCAAATCAATCGAGTTGATAATAAGATCAAGCGTAACAACAGAATCACATCCTGCGGCATTCGTTAATGTGAATGTTGCAGTGTTATTGTCTGACGTATATGTGTTACCATCAATCCATGTATATGAAGCACATGCCGTTTGAATATCAGTTGCTGTAGTTGACTCTAAGATCGTTAAGTCTAACGTTACTACTGAATCACACCCTGCGGCATTTGGAATCGTGAATGTTGCAATGTTATTGTCTGAGGTATATGTGTTCCCATCAATCCATACATATGAATCACATGCCGTTTGAACATCAGTTGCTGTAGTTGATTCTAAGATTGTTAAGTCTAATGTTACTACTGAATCACACCCTGCGGCATTTGGAATCGTGAATGTCGCTGTATTATTGTCAGATGTGTATGTGTTGCCATCAATCCATGTATAAGTATTACACTCCGTACGTGTATCCGTACCCGTAGTTGAATTTAAGATGGTTAAATCTAGTGTTACTACTGAATCACATCCCGCAGCATTTGGAATCGTGAATGTCGCAATGTTATTGTCTGACGTATATGTGTTCCCATCAATCCATACATATGAATCACATGCCGTTTGAACATCAGTTGCTGTAGTTGACTCTAAGA
>CBFHXS010000188.1:0-1926 GCA_965659845.1 Brumimicrobium sp. | reverse complement strand
TTCTAACTACTTTATTTCACTATCCTTAGATTCAAGAACTTTCGTTTCAGATTCGTCTTTACTTGCTTCACCGTTTACATTTACTTTTACGAATTGATATTGAACATACTTATCAATATTTTTAAATGATCCATATTGGTAAGAAGGTCCATTAACCCCAACTTTATTCGTTTTGATAGTGACCTTGCCTTTTAATGATTCGTTATTACTAATGAATTCTTCTAAAATATCAACCATGTTCTGAGCACGTTTTTCGGCCAACGCCATGTTGCTATTGAATGTACGAGTTGGAACTTTAGAGGCAGAAGCGTCAATAGTTATTTCGAAGCTTGTTCTTCCTTTTTTAGCCTGGGCGATAAGTTCATCAAGAAGTGTTTTAAGATTACCTGAATTAGTGCTTAAGACGTTATTGTTATAACCGAAATAGTGTTTTAACTTAATAGGGTTGTAAGCATATTCAACACCTGAAATAGTGTCTTCAGGACTTATTATTGACATTGTAGGAATGTCAAGTAATATGTTTTTAACTATCTCCTCGAATCCTTTGTCACATTTCGTTTTAAAGGTTTCTTTATGAAACTCTGTTTCTCCATCATTATGATGAAAAGCCATTTCATATTCTCTACAAGGTTGAAGACTAGCAAAAAAGCCTCCATCTTTTATCCTTGGGCGAATAGTTCTTATTGAATTGTCACCGCAATTAATGCAAGTAAGTGTAAATGCCACATCTTCAGGTATTTCTTCACCAGTAGTTGTGGTTACATTTCCAGTTAGTATTGCAACATTATCTAAACCTAAGTAATCATTTTGAATTTCGTAAATATCTTTTTCACCATTTCCATTGGGTCTGAAAGAACTCAAGTACCCTGTAAGACCATCTGCCGTTGTTGTATAGTAGATGTCATCGCCCATTGAATTTAATGGGACTCCGAGATTGATTGGATCTGACCAGTTTTGATCTTCCCCCATGACTGATACAAAAACATCAAAGCCTCCCATACTCTTATCTCCATTGTGGGAAAAGTATAACGTTTTGTTATCTACGGAAATGAATGGTGAGTCTTCATCACTAGGAGTATTTATTGTAGGTCCTAGATTTTGAGGTGCACTCCAGTTTCCTGAAGGCAGTTTTACAAGCCTGTAGATGTCTCTTCCTCCAAAACCACCTTCACGATCAGAAGAGAAATATTTGTATTTTCCATCAGGGCTTACTGTTAGGTGAGGCTCCCAAGCATCAGTATTGACTCCTTCAGTTTCAACAGGTTTTAGTTTTTTAAACTCGCTATCTTCAAACTCTGAATAGAATATATCTCCATTACCTTCATCATCTTTGTAAACATATATAGATCTTTCATCTGTACTTACGGCTACCGTAGCTTCATTTCTTTCAGGGAGACAAAGGTCAAGTAATTCTGGTTCATTCCAAGTTTCTTGATCTCCTCTGTAGGAGACGTAAACATCTTCCAAATATTGATTATTATAAGGTTCTTTAATCTCTGAGTTCGAACTATCTGGTCTAATTCGTCTTGAAGTAAAGTATAAAGCCCCACCATCTAATGAGATTATAGGAGCGTAATCCGGAGCATCTGAGTTAACTACCTTACCGAGGTTAATCATTTTATAACCTTTTGGGTTTTTAAGGAATAACTCAGCAATATCGCATTGTCTTAACATCAATTCAGCCTTCGACGTTAAATCAGAGTTTTTGGGAGGGTTGGCAAGAAACTTATTATAATTCAATCTTGCCTTTTCAATATCAGCGCCAAGGTGATAGCATCTTCCAAGGTAAAAATATGTTTCAACTGGTGCATCATTTTCATTTGGAGAAAACATATCGTATATGCTCGAGATGTTCTGTTCTGCCTTGGTCAAGAATGGAACTGCCTTTGAAAAGTCCGAAACAGAGTGGAAAAGTGCATACCCCTT
>CBFHXS010000187.1:0-1931 GCA_965659845.1 Brumimicrobium sp. | reverse complement strand
TCAGAATATGGACAGTACAATTCAACGCGAAGCAACATTAGAAGAGGCTAAAGAGCTTGGACTCAGAGAGGACGAATTTGAGATGATCAAAGAAATATTAGGTCGCACTCCTAATTTCACAGAAACGAGTGTATATGGCGTAATGTGGTCAGAACATTGTTCGTATAAAAACTCAATAAAATGGTTGAAAACACTACCGAAGGACGGTCCTCAGATGCTTGTAAAAGCAGGAGAAGAGAACGCTGGTCTAGTAGATCTAGGTGACGGTATAGGCTGTGTTTTCAAAATCGAATCACACAACCACCCGAGTGCAATAGAGCCTTATCAAGGAGCTGCAACAGGTGTTGGAGGGATCAATCGAGATATCTTCACGATGGGTGCTCGACCAATTGCCCAGTTGAATTCGCTGCGCTTTGGGAATATCGAAAACGATAGAACAAAGTGGTTGGTGAAAGGTGTAACAAAAGGAATAGGTGATTACGGAAATTCATTTGGAATTCCAATTGTAGGAGGAGAAGTATTCTTTGACGAATCTTACAACACGAATCCTCTTGTAAATGCCTTTTCTGCAGGTATTATTGACACAAAAAAAGTAATCTCTGCTACCGCTTCAGGTCCTGGAAACCCAGTTTATATAGTAGGTTCTGCTACGGGTAAAGACGGTATTGCTGGAGCAGCATTTGCCTCTAAAGATATTACTGAAGATTCAATGGATGATCTTCCTGCTGTTCAGGTTGGAGACCCTTTCCAAGAGAAACTTCTACTTGAAGCAACAATGGAGCTTGCTGAAACAGATGCTGTTGTTGGAATGCAAGACATGGGTGCTGCAGGTATAACATGTTCTTCATGTGAAATGTCTGCTGCTGGAGAGGTAGGAATGGATATCTGGCTAGATAAAGTTCCGACGCGACAAAAAAACATGCTTCCTTTTGAAATACTTTTATCGGAATCTCAAGAGCGAATGCTAGTAGTTGTGAAGAAAGGTAAAGAACAAATCGTAAAGGACATATTTGACAAATGGGATCTACACGCTGAAGAAATTGGTGTTGTTACAGAAGGTGGTCGCGTTCGTTACTTCGAGGGTGAAACACTCGTTGGTGATGTTCCAGCTGAATCACTTGTGCTCGGTGGTGGAGCTCCTCAATACGAAAGAGATTATACTGAGCCTGCATACTATAAAGAGTATCAACAATTCAATATTGATGACGTACCTCAACCGGATGATCTAAAAGAAGTGGCTCGTCAACTATTGAGTCATCCAAATATCGCTTCTAAGCGCTGGGTATATGAACAATATGACTCAATGGTGGGTACGAAAACAATGACTACAAATCGTCCTGCTGATGCTGGAATAGTAAATATTAAGGGTTCTAATAGAGCACTTGCAATGACTGTAGACTGTAACTCAAGATACGTTCATGCTGACCCTCACAAAGGGACAGCAATAGCAGTATCTGAAGCAGCAAGAAACATCGTTTGTTCTGGAGGTAATCCAAGTGCAATTACCAATTGCTTGAACTTTGGAAACCCATATAACCCTGAATCGTATTGGCAATTTGTTGGTGCGATCAAAGGAATGTCTGAAGCATGTCTAAAATTTGAAACTCCTGTTACAGGTGGAAACGTTTCATTCTATAATCAGACTGTGACGAACGGTAAAGAAGAGCCTGTTTTCCCAACGCCAACAATCGGAATGATTGGATTGATAGAAGACAAGTCAAAAACTATGTCTCTTGATTTCAAAAGTAAGGGAGACCTCATCTTTATTATAGGGAAGAATGTAGAAGACATTGGTAGTTCAGAATACTTATATTCATATCACGGAATTAAAAAATCTCCTGCTCCTTATTTTAACATGGAGGAAGAATACAACATGCAGCAGTCGATCAAAAGCTTGATTCAAGAAGGATTAATCAATGCTGCTCACGATT
>CBFHXS010000186.1:0-1943 GCA_965659845.1 Brumimicrobium sp. | reverse complement strand
AAAAATATAAAGAGTTACTTTCTGATTAACCCTAAAGAAATCAAATGAATTTACATTATAAAAAAATGGGTAGCGGTCAACCGTTGCTGATTCTCCATGGGCTTTTTGGATCCTCGGATAATTGGCAGACTCATGGTAAAAAGTTAGCGGAGTATTTCGAGGTATATCTAATTGATCAACGAAATCATGGGAAATCTGATTGGAGCGAGAATTTTAATTATGACCTCATGGCGGAAGATTTACGTGAGTTTATCGAAGATCATAATCTTTATGATGTGATTTTGATCGGTCATTCAATGGGAGGTAAGACAATTATGCGCTATGCTCAGAAATATCCTGAACGTATATCAAAGATGATTGTAGTAGATATGGGCGTTAAGTCATACCCTATACATCATGATCGCATAATAGAAGGTTTGAAATCAATTGATTTATCAATAATTACGTCACGAGGAGAGGCACGCGAACAACTATCAGGCTATATAGAGAATAAATCAATTAGACAATTCCTACTCAAGAATCTTTATTGGAAAGAGAAGGGTCAGTTGGCTTGGAGAATCAATATTCCAGTATTAGAACGAGAATTAGAGGTTATTACCGAGGCGTTACCTGAAAATGAATCGTTAACTGAAGCCCTTTTTATATCTGGAGGTCAGTCAAACTATATATTGACTGCTGACTACGATCAAATAAGAAAGTATTTTCCGTTGGCGGATTTTCATGTTATTGAAAGAGCTGGACATTGGATTCATGCTGAAGCCCCAGAAGAATTTATAGAAGAAACGTTAGGTTACTGTTTGAGATAAAAAAAGCCCGCTTATTAAGCGGGCTTTTTTTATCTTTTTTATTCCTCAGCTTATTCGCTTTCATCAGAGGTGCGAGAGTTATAATCCATTCTTACAACTTCACCTTCCGTTCTACGATTAAACTGGTGTAGTTTTTCAAATACTGCTTTATCTTTTGTTTTAAATTGATTGATATATTTTTCTGTTAGCTCTATCGATTCAAATTCACCAGTAGGTTTCTTAACATAATATGTATTATCCTTAAGGTAAACCATTCTTGGGCTTTCTTCACCTTTACCTTCAGCAACTAAACGTTCTGGGTTTACACCCTTTTCGTTTACCAGGTAATCAACACAAGATTTTGCCCTTCGCTGTGCTAGTTTTTCGTTTGCTCTTGATGAACCTCTACTATCAGTGTGAGACAATAGTTTCAGAACCATTCCTGGGTATTCCTGCAGGAGTTCAAATACATAGTTCAATGAATCCTTTGAGTTGATAGAATCCTCGATTACCATTAACTCTGCACTACCCAATTGGTAACGTACCTCTGGAAGTACAATAGGTGTTTTAGGTAAAAGGTTCATTTCTACAATAAAGTTTTGGTCATATTTCAATCCTACAGTAGAAAAGTCTTCAGTGTCATCACTTGTATGGTATCCTTCACGCGGAAGAACTTTAACCGTATAATTTGTTTCTTCATTGATGAATCGATCTCCATCTGGTTTTTTATCCCAGAAAACGGTCCCGTCAGAATTAGTGACTCCTTTGAATGAACCACCGCCTTCAGCAGAAACCTCTACAGTTGCACCATCAATTCTTTCTGAACCTCCAATTTTTGTTACAATAACCTTGAGGTCAAAAATATTTGGAGGAAGTTCATAAGACCAGATATCTGGAAGCCCTCTAGAACCTCTAGAACCATCTCTGTTCGATGTGAAATAACCGTGACGGTCATCTGTTTCAGTAAGGTGGTAATCGTTTTTATCTGAGTTCAACGGAGTACCTAAGTTCTCAGGTGCCTCAAATTTCATAACACCTTCTGTTTGCTTAGCTCTAAATATGTCTAGGCCTCCCAATCCTTCTCGTCCATTTGACGAGAATAAAAGATCACCGTTTAAAGCATATGTAGGGAAAAGTTCGTCTCCTGGTGTATTGATT
>CBFHXS010000185.1:0-1962 GCA_965659845.1 Brumimicrobium sp. | reverse complement strand
TTGAAGCGAAATGTCAGATAAATTCATTGAATCTTTGAAGATGTCATAGTTCCCGGATAAAGTCAAGGCGTCAATAATTCGTTTTTTACTAAATTCTTCAGTTGTGTCTTTCTTATTAGGATGCTTCAGTTCGAACGTATTATTCAGAGAGAAAGAAATAATTCCCTGTTCTCTTCCTAATCCCTCCCTGTAAAGGCTTTCCTCGTATGGCGAATAATTTACTAATTCGTTGTTTGGGCCAAGCGTGTCAGTTACAAAAGAACTAAGGTCTGGTTGATATCTAAAAGATACACGAGGTGTCATTACGTGTCTCATTTTAAGATTTGGACTCCCAATAAAACTATAATATGCATAGAGATTAGTAGAAAGATCCGCGCTCATTGAGAAATCTTGAGAAAAACCAGCACCAGCTAATGTGTCGGATACTATATCATTGACAGTATTATCATATCGCTTTTCTATCGATTGAAAATTGGTTCTCAAATTATATGAAGCTGTTGTATTTAATGTAAGTGTTTGATTGAATAGTTGAAGAGGATAGTTTAATGACATGCTCTGTCGAACTCCATTCTGAAATTGGTTTTGCATCAAGTCAAATCTTCGCTGTTGAACAAGTGTATCTCCAATAACACCTCTGTTTTTCGACTCGAGTGAATATCTAAACCCTATCTTCTCATAAAATCGTTCTTTTCCAACACCGTTATTAAGTCCTTTGAAAGGAAAAAAACGATTTACATTAATGCTAAGACTGGGTAGGTCAACATCTATATTGTTGGTGGCTGAATTTTGTTTTAGTGCTGTTTTTAGACCAATAGTAATAGGTTTTCCGGGAAAAGACCGAACCAGGTTAACATCGGAATTAAAGTTATTCTGGAAAAACTGATTAATCAGTGTATCAAGGTTGGTTTGACCATTATTATCAGATTGAAAATTAACTTGGGAATTAAAGGTCCAGTAAGGGTTTGCCTTTGCTTCTTGTCTATGTGACCATTGAACCGTTATTTTTTGCTGTCGCGTACTATCATTTGGGAACCGTTGTCTGAAGGAACTGTAACCTAGATTTAAAAGACCAGAGAATTTATACCTTTTTTTATAGTCAGTTTGATTTCTCAATTCAAATGTTCCCGAAGAATATAAACTTCCATAAAGTGTAGTCTGGATTTTTTCTGATTTCTCAATTGGGAAATAATAACCAAGATCTTGAAATCCAAAACCAAATTGAGATACTGGTGTTACCATGGGGAACATCCATCCATTTTCTTCTCTGTCCTTTGTCGGGATAACACTAAACGGAAGGCCTAGTGGAGTAGGTATTCCTTTAACATATAAATTCATAGGACCAGTGGCTATTCTCTCATTAGGAACCATCACCGCTTTTGATAACTGGAAATGAAAGTGAGGATCATCGAGTTCACAGGTTGTAAACTTACCTTGTGTAAAGTGAATCTCTTCATTTTGATGACGCTTCGCAATACCCATTTGAAGATACATCTCTTCTTGCTGCGTCTTCAATTCTTCTATGTAACCTTTCTCTGTCTCAAAGTTATAACGAATGCTGGCGGCTGTGAATGATTCTGAGCCATCTTCAAATTTTGGGATGCCAACACGATTGCTATCCGCATCATAAGTATAAATGGCATAGACTTCCTTTTTTTCTAAATCCATTTCAATCTTATCGGCGGTCATCGTGATTGTTTCATATTTCACTTCAGCCGCACCGTATAATGTTACAATGTTTGTTTTAAGATCTGCATATATAGAATCAGTACATGAATAATAAACAGGGGCTTCCATTGCATCACTTTGGCGATAGATACGTTCTTTACGCACTGTGCTGAGAGAATCTTGAGCAAATACACTGAGAGTTAATAAGTTTATTAACAATCCAACGAAGAAAAAATGCGTTATGGAATATTTTTTGCTCAATGTGAACTTGTAAATTTGTATAGTTCGTTTAGAAAA
>CBFHXS010000184.1:0-2019 GCA_965659845.1 Brumimicrobium sp. | reverse complement strand
AAAATTATTAGAATGGAAAAGAGCAATATTTACACGGACTTTTTTAGTCCTTCAGAAGAAGTGTATCTCAAAGAGATTTTTGAGACCATAAAAAATGAAAAGTACAAATCGCAAATATCCTCTATTCAATATGCTTTGCATAGTGGAAAAGAAGAACTAAGTCAAACTTTAAAAAAGGAGCTCCCTGCATTTACACCCTCAGGGACTTTTAAGGACAGAAGAAAGATTGAAAACCTGATTGATCATAGTGGAGTTATACATCTTGATATCGATGGGTTAGAAACAAATGAGGTACTCCCTACAAAAGAAAAAATAAACAAGTGTCCTTTTACTTGGGTGTCATTTGTCAGCCCACGAGGTGGTGGATTAAAGGTTTTTATCAAAGCAGTGGTCAACCAAGATACACACCGTGAAATATGGCAGAAGTTAGATGACCATTATTCAGAGATTATCGGATTCCGTACAGATAATAAATGCAAAGATGTATCAAGGTTGTGTTTTGTTTCTTCTGACCCTGAATTATTCTTAAATGAAAAGAGCGAAGTATTCAAATGGAATACAATTAATAACGAAAAACCAATTGCTATGACTGATGATATCTTAGAGAGCTGTAAGGAGTTTACAGAAAAACGCGAACATTATGCGAAAGGGAATAGAAACAACTTTATACATCTTTTTGCTTGTAACGCAAATAGATATGGTATTGATAAAGAGCAAGCGCTTCAATACTGTATATCAACATTTGATCTCGATGATAGAGAGATTAAGTCAACCTTTAACAGCGTTTACAACAACAATAGCCAAGAGTTTGCAAAGTTTGCAAGTTTTGCAAACACCAAAAGTGAAATCGAAGGAAAGACAGAGAAGGAGGAGAGTCAAATGGAGGATATACTGAAAAACACTCCATGTATACCTGAAAAAGTTTACAATAATTTGCCTGATTTGTTAAAACGAACTTCTCAAATGTTTGATGATATTCGAGAAAAAGATGTATATCTCACATCAGCAATTTCAATACTCTCAGGTTGCTTACCAAATGTTTCAGGTCTTTATTTTGATAGCTCCGTTTATCCCAACTTATTCTCTTTTATTTTAGCCCCTCCTGCAAGTGGAAAAGGTGCAATGAATCAAGCTAAAATGTTAGGAGATAAAATACATGAAAGCTTAAAAGAAATGAGTAAAGAGAGTCTTAAGGAATATCAAACTAATCTTAAGGCTTATAAAAATGCAAAAGGGAAAACTGATGAACAAGAACCCGTAAAACCACCATTTCAAGTCTTGTATATGCCTGCGAACAGCTCTAGTGCCAAAGTATATGAACACTTGCAACACAATGGAGGGAAGGGAATTATTTGTGAAACAGAAGCAGATACGTTGGGTACAGTATTTAAAAATGAATGGGGTTCTTATTCTGATTTACTCAGAAAGGCTTTTCATCACGAACGTGTTTCAATAAGTAGAAAAACAGATGGTTTGTTCTTGGAGGTTGAGGAGCCGAGACTTTCAGTTGTCCTAACAGGTACACCAAATCAAATTGTAAGTATTATTCCGAGTGCTGAGGATGGTTTGTTTAGTAGATTTTTGTTCTACACTTTTGGAGCAGACCCAGTATGGAAGTCTCCAGCTCCGAAACCAGGAAGACCGAACTTAAAAACGTTCTTTCAAGAACAAGCATCAATCGTCAAGGAAATGAAAGATATGCTTTCCTTAAATCCTACAGAAATGGTTTTTTCAAAAGAACAATGGGAGAAATTCGATATATTATTTACGGATTTGTTAGAGGAAGTAAATAAGTTGGTCTCTAGCGAAGCAACAAGCATTGTTAAACGTTTAGGGTTAATGTTATTCAAAACCTGCATGATCTTCACTGCGATAAGAAAGTTTGAAAACGGTGATGCAAGTTGCGAAATAACATGTGAAGATATTGATTTTGAAAACGCTACAGAAATAGTAAAAATATTAGTCGAACACAGCATCGTACTTTACACAAACTTGCCTGGTGGTGAAAAGGAATTCAAA
>CBFHXS010000183.1:0-2022 GCA_965659845.1 Brumimicrobium sp. | reverse complement strand
TACTTTACGATTAATGGACATAAATGGGCGCTGGAAGATCGAGCGCATGTTAACTATACAGATAATTGTTTTTTTATTGAGGACTTTAAATTAAAGTTTAATGATCAGTATATATCTGCGGATGGTCAATTGTCTAAATATCCGTTTGATAAGTTATATGTTGATGTTAAAAATGTTGACCTGAATGATATTGGTGTGCTGCTCGGACAGGATTTTACCTTGTCAGGCAGAGCAGATGCCGTTGGTTCCATTGCGACTCCTTTTACTTCTTTAAAATTTACAGGGGATGTTGTGCTACAAGACTTCTATATAAATGAAACTGAAGTAGGTTTGGTTAGTTTTGGAGCTGATTATTTGCCGAAACAAAAGAAGGTTCAAATGCTCGGTGATATAAATTATAAGAAAAAGAGAACCTTTAATTTCAATGGAGATTATCTAATTCAAAGCAAAGGAATAAGAGAGTCCAGTAGATTCGACCTAAGTATGAATATGAATGGCACTGATATTAGCGTGGTAAATGAATTCTTAGATCCAGAAGTAGTAAGTGGATTAGAAGGTCAGTTATATGGCAAATTGGCATTGACAGGAACCGTTGAAGCACCACTTTTAGAGGGGAATGTGGAGATGAAGGCAGGTAAAGTGAATCTAGCAATACTGGGAGCCGATATGTTCTTCGAGGGTGAAGTGGAATCTGTAGAAGACGGATTCTATATTAACTCTATGCCACTATCAGATGAGGATGGAAACACCGGGTTTATAACAGGCTCGCTATTCCATGATAATTTTGAGAACTTCTTTTTTGAAATTATAGCGAATTTAGAGGAACATCCCTTCAAGCGTATGCCAAGTAATCCTGCAAAAGCTTTACCTGTAGATCGTTTCCTCGTAATGAAAACTGAATATAAAGATGATGAGCCTTATTACGGAACCGCCTATATCAAAGGTATTGCAAATATATCTGGATACACAGATAACCTTACCATTGATGTTGCTGCTACAACCCGCAAAGGAACAAATATATTCTTCCCCATGTATGGTCCAACAACGATCGAAGAGGAAGGCTTCATTTCATTTAAGAATCCTAAAGAAGAGGAAGGAAAAGACGAAAATGAAGTCGATCTAACCGGGGTTGATTTTAATTTTGATTTCAATGTAACGGATGAAGCAAAAGTGAAACTGATCTTTGATGAGAATATTGGAGATGAAATTTCGGCTTATGGATCTGGAGAGTTGAATATGGGGGTTGATCCGTATGGCGAATTGACCTTGAAAGGAACGTATACAGTAACAGATGGGGTTTATAATTTTGCAATGGGTCCATATAAGCAAAACTTTAATATTGAACAGGGAGGAACCATACAGTGGACAGGTGATCCTTATCAAGCTTTACTGGATATAAATACATTCTATGTGACGAAAGCTAACCTCGCTATTGTCATGCCGGATGTTATAGAAAATCGACCTTCAGAAAATGAATTGATTAAGTCATACCTCTATCTGGATGGGATGATGACGAATCCAGAGATTTCTTTTGATCTGGAAGCTCCTAATGCTTCAGAATCAGGAAAGGCTACTATAGCCAGAATACGCAGTGATCAGGATGAACTAAACAAACAGTTCTTTTCAATTTTGATATCGCGCAGCTTTATGCCATTGGCAGGTCAGGAAGATGGGGCAGGAGGAAGTGGCGGCGCGCTCCTTGATTTGGCTTCGACGCAGATCAACTCTTTATTGAACAAAGTAAGTCAGAACTATCAAATGAATGTAAACCTAGAGAACGACAACTTGTTAGGGCAGTTTTCCGGAGAGTTTGGATTGTCAAAGAACTTTTTAAATGACAGACTTCAAGTTTCAGGTTCTGTTGGCGTAGGTTCAGTTAGGGAAGGCGGTACAGAAGAGGCTAGTGCACCTGCTCAGAACTCAATAATTAGTGATGTTGAAGTGGAGTATTTATTGAATGAGGATGGAACTTTTCGTATCAGTGCATTCAATGAATCGAATAATAATGCAGCGATTCAAAAC
>CBFHXS010000182.1:0-2074 GCA_965659845.1 Brumimicrobium sp. | reverse complement strand
TTTTGTTGCTTTCTCGGCGATCAATTTACCAACCACTTTTGCTTGCTCAACCTTTGAAAGGCCGTCGCATTCTTTAACTCCCTGAGATGATGCAGAAACCAAAGTTTCCCCTTTCAAATCATTTATAACTTGTGCATAAATCTGCTTATTACTACGATAAACAGTTAATCTCGGAAGCTCTGCAGTACCAGTAAGATTTCTTCTGATACCTTTTTTAATTTTAGCTCTTCTTGCTACTTTACTAAATGCCATGATTCTCTAAATTATTAAGGTTATTTACCTGCGGCTTTACCAGCTTTTCTTCTTACTTGCTCACCTTGGAAGCGTATACCTTTTCCTTTGTATGGTTCAGGTTTACGGAAGGAACGAATTTTGGCAGCTACTTGTCCCAACAGTTGCTTGTCATGTGATTCAAGCGTAACAACTGGTGCCTTACCTTTTGCGGTTTCTGCAGAAGCCTTAATTTCTTTAGGAAGTTCAAAAATAATCGGGTGAGAGTGCCCCACTGATAAAGTCAAAGTTTGACCTTTAACATCAGCACGGAAACCAACTCCGATAACTTCTAAAACTTTCTTGTACCCTTCCGATACACCTTCAATCATATTCATAACTAACGCTCTGTAAAGACCGTGTTTAGCTTTATGATCTGGTGCTTCCGATGCGCGGGTGAAAACTAGTTCTCCATCATTCTGTTCGGCCGTGATACAAGAATCCATCGTTTCAGATGCTTCTCCTTTTGGACCTTTTACATGAATGGTGTTACCATCAATTTTCACTTCTACTCCACTCGGGATGCTTATTGGGGATTTACCTATCCTTGACATTGCTCAATAATGCTTTTAATAATTAATAAACGTAACAAAGAACTTCTCCACCGATGTTTTGAGTTCTCGCTTCTTTATCTGTAATTACTCCTTTCGAAGTAGAGATAATAGCTATACCCAAACCATTCAATACTCTTGGTAGTTCTTTTGAGTTACTATACTTTCTTAACCCTGGCGATGAAATACGCTGCATTTTAGTAATTGCAGGTGTTTTCGTAGATGGGTTATACTTTAGTGCTATTTTGATGATTCCTTGTTTATCATCTTCTTCAACTTTATAGTTGCTGATGTATCCTTTTTCAAAAAGAATTTTTGTCATCGCAACTTTAGTGTTTGAAGATGGAATCTCAACGATTTTCTTTCTTGCACTACTCGCGTTTCTGACACGAGTTAAAAAATCTGCTATAGGATCTGTGTTCATATCTTTCCTAAATATAGATTACCAACTTGATTTCTTGATTCCTGGTATTTTACCAGAAAGAGCCATTTCTCTAAACGTTACCCTTGATAGACCAAACTGACGCATGTATCCTCTAGGACGACCCGTTAAATTACAACGATTGTGCAATCTTACTTTTGAAGAGTTTTTCGGCAATTTTTGAAGTGCCTCCCAGTCACCAGCTTCTTTCAAAGCTGCACGCTTCTCAGCGTACTTTTCAACTAGGGCTTCTCTTTTGCGCTCACGCGCTTTCATTGATTCCTTTGCCATATCTTTACTTTTTTGTGAATGGGAAACCAAATCCATCTAACAACGCTTTTGCTTCCTCATCATTTGGAGCTGACGTTACAATGGTGATATCCATTCCTAAAATTTTATTTACTTTATCTATATCGATTTCAGGAAATATGATGTGCTCTTTAACACCCATATTAAAATTCCCTCGTCCATCAAAGCCTTTAGCTGGAACTCCTTTAAAGTCACGTGTACGTGGAAGAGCTACTGAAATAAGTCTATCTAAAAACTCATACATTTTCTCCCCTCTTAATGTAACTTTAGTACCGATTGGCATACCTTTTCTCAATTTGAAGTTCGAAACGTCCTTCTTTGAAAATGTAGCAACTGGCTTTTGTCCAGTAATTGCAGTAATATCTTCGATCGCACTATCAACGATCTTTTTATCAGCAACTGCTTCTCCTAATCCTTGAGAAAGAATAATCTTCTCGATTTTAGGAACACGCATTGATGACTTGAAACCGAATTTCTTTGTCAAAGCAGGAATTACCTCTGCTTTATACATTTCTCTAAGTCT
>CBFHXS010000181.1:0-2131 GCA_965659845.1 Brumimicrobium sp. | reverse complement strand
CCTCATCTTGTGATGATGTCATTCCGGAAATAGCAACTGATGCTTTTTCATAAGATTCAGAAAGTTTAGACACTTTATCAGAGGCAGCTTGTAAGCTATCTACATAAGAATCTGTTGCAGCAGCAGCTGAAGTAACACCCTTCAATTGAGCAGCATTATCTCCAAGAGCTCTCATTCCATCTCCTAATCTTTCTAATAGTTCACCATCAATTTTCGCTTCTTCAAGCATTTTGTCTAGTTCATCAGTAACTCCAGATCCACCTCTGTTACCACCTCTGTTCGCAGCTGGCAATTCATCTGGATCAAGATCTTCATCATGACCTAATGCCAATTCTGGGTATACAAGCTCCCAATTAGGATCTTCATGAATCGGCTCAAATGCCGAAAATATAAAGATAATAGCCTCTGTACTAAGTCCGATTACAAGCATTGGACCTGCACCTGGCCAGTGCATAATTTTAAATAGTGCTCCAACAATTACAACGGCTGCACCAAATCCATACAATTTTGCCATAAAGGCTTTCCACGCTTTACTTCCTGGTTTCATAGTTTACTAATTTTAAGGTTTAACGATTTATTCTATTTGCTTTGTTTGTTTACTAACTTTTTATCTCAATTGAAGGTCTTGATCGAGTTCTTCACCTCCTTCAGAAGAGAAATCTCTACCACCTCGACCGAGGTGAGTGGCTACACTTCTAAATCCAACATATGACTTAGCCGTATCTCTGTACTCAAATGTACGCGTAGAGTTTTGTAGGTAATAACCAATATCTTTCCATGAACCACCACGTATAACTTTACGCTTCATTGATGGTGGGTCCCAATCTTTGGCATTATATCTATATTCTGGATTCAAATCATGAGACATTTCATACATCGATGGATCGTACGCCGTTTCAGTCCATTCAGCAACATTACCTGCCATACAATATAGACCCCATCCATTTGGGTTGTAAGAAAATGCTTTGACAGTATGGAAACCTCCATCTTCAAAATATCGACCTCTCATAGGTTTGAAGTTACCAAGGAAACAACCTGCCGAGTTTCTGATATATGGACCACCCCAAGGATACTGGGATAAATTAAGATCTCCACGAGAAGCTCTTTCCCATTCAGCCTCTGTTGGAAGTCGGAAATCATTTACATAGATCTCTCCCATGGATTGCAACCAGCTATTTAATAATTGTGTTCTCCAAACATTAAATGCTTTAGCCTGAACCCATGTAACACCAACAACAGGGTAGTTATCGTAGGCAGGATGCCAGAAATACATATTTGTCATTGGATCATGGAATGAATATGTGAAATCACGCACCCAACATAAAGTATCCGGATATACATTGATCGTTTCGTCAATAATGAATCGTTGTCTATTCTCATGACCTCGAATCGCATTGTTCTGTCCAATTTTATTTATTTGACCCATATCCATGTCCTCTCCTAAAGGCTCTTCAGTGAAAGGGTGCTTTCCAGTTCTCAACGTTCGGTGGTCTTGTTGTACCTTATTACCTTGATTATCGTAACCGTCAGGCTTTATGTATATATTACCTCTTCTCGCTGCTTCAACTAAGTCGATCCAATAATACTTGAATTTAAGTTTACGCGTGTCAATTTGCTTACGCTCATAAAAACGCTGAGGTTGCGGATAATACATGTCAGCCAACAAAGGGACTAGTAATGGATCTCTGTAGGAGAATGAACGATCCCAGTTTAATGCAAATACCTCTCTATTTCTAAAGCGATCACTTGGTTCATATTCAACCCATTCGAGTAGACCTTCGTCAAAATACTCTTCTCTGTAGTTGATATATCGTTCTGCTTCATCATCTTCTTCAAGACCAATGAATATTTTTTCACGAGCAATAGAGTCCCTAACCCAGTAAACGAACTGGCGATATTCATTGTTAGTGATCTCTGTTTGATCCATATAAAATGCTTGAACAGAAACAGTTTTAGAAACCGTTTGATGCAAGAATGGAACATCTTGATCATTTTGCCCCATGGTATAGGAGCCTGATGGAATATAGATCATTCCTAATGGCACTTCTGGATAGTATGGTTGACGACCAAGTACTCCAGTAAGATGTCCTGTTCGTGTACTACACGATGCCAGGAATAACCCAATTAAACT
>CBFHXS010000180.1:0-2318 GCA_965659845.1 Brumimicrobium sp. | reverse complement strand
CGAATTACTAGAACCAGTGATGAAATTGGAGGTAGTGACACCAGAAGAGAATATGGGTGATATTGTAGCTGATCTTAACCGTCGTCGTGGACAAATGCAAGGAATGGATGACCGTTCTGGAGCAAAGGTTATTAAAGCTACTGTGCCATTATCTGAAATGTTTGGATATGTAACAACGTTAAGAACAATTTCATCTGGTCGTGGAACATCAACAATGGAGTTTTCTCATTATGATGTTTGTCCGAAGAATATTGCAGAGGGAATTATTGATAAAGTAAAAGGAAACGTTTCCGCTTAATTTGTAAGTCGATGAGTCAAAAAATTAGAATTAAATTAAAATCGTACGATCACAACTTGGTAGACAAGTCTGCAGAGAAGATCGTAAAGACAGTAAAAACTACAGGTGCAGTTGTAAGTGGACCAATTCCATTACCAACACACAAACGTATTTACACTGTATTGAAATCACCACACGTTAACAAAAAAGCACGTGAGCAGTTTGAACTATGTTCTTACAAGCGTCTGTTAGATATTTACAGTTCGTCTTCTAAGACAGTTGATGCGCTTATGCGATTGGAGTTACCAAGTGGAGTTGATGTAGAGATAAAAGTATAATCTATAAATAAATAAAGAATGCCTGGATTAATAGGAAGAAAAGTCGGAATGACTAGCGTCTACAGTGCCGAGGGTAAGGCAACGCCATGCACAGTGATAGAAGCTGGTCCTTGTGTTGTAACGCAAGTTAAAACGGAAGACCGAGATGGATACAATGCTATCCAAATAGGATTTGGTGAACGTAAAGAGAAAAACACACCAAATGCTTTAAAAGGTCATTTCAAAAAAGCAAAAACAACTCCAAAGAGTGAGTTGGCTGAATTTGATGGATTTGAACAAGAGTTGAAACCTGGAGAGGAGTTGAAAGCTGATTTATTCGCTGAAGGTGAATTGGTTAGTATTTCTGGAACTTCTAAAGGAAAAGGTTTTCAAGGTGTTGTAAAACGTCACGGATTTGGAGGTGTTGGTCAAGCAACCCATGGTCAGCACAACAGAATGCGTGCGCCTGGTTCGATTGGTGCTGCATCTTATCCAGCGAGAGTATTCAAAGGAATGCGTATGGCTGGTCAGATGGGTAACAAGAGTGTGACAATCGAAAACTTGAAAGTGATCAAGGTGATGGCAGACAAGAACATCTTAGTAGTTAAAGGTTCTATACCAGGAGCCAAAGGTTCAACTGTAATAATTGAGAAGTAATGGAAGCAAAAGTTTTAGATACAAAAGGAAAATCTACTTCAGGTAAAGTAACACTTTCCGACTCAATTTTTGCCATTGAGCCGAATGATCATGCGATTTACCTTGACGTAAAGCAACACTTGGCCAATAGAAGACAAGGGACGCACAAGTCTAAGGAAAGAGCTGATATTACTGGAAGTACTAAGAAGATCAAGAAACAAAAAGGAACGGGTACTGCACGTGCAGGTTCTATAAAAAGTCCGATCTTCAGAGGAGGTGGTCGTGTATTTGGTCCTAGACCACGTAACTACCGTTTCAAATTGAATACAAAAATGAAGCGTGTAGCACGTCGTTCTGCACTTTCGTATAAAGCGAAAGAAGAAGGAATCCTTATCGTGGATGGATTGTCGTTCGATGCACCGAAAACGAAAGAGTTTAAGTCTGTACTTTCAAACTTGAAGTTGGACAATGAGAAAGTACTTCTTGTAGTTGGAAGCAATAACGAGAATGTATATAGAGCAGCAAGAAACCTTAAGAATATGAAGGTTGTACCTGCAGACTTATTGAACACTTACGATGTGTTGAATGCAAAGAAAATCGTGATTGCAAAAGATGCAGTCGAAGTAATTGAAAAGATCTTAAACTAATTGGTGATGAGCACAATTATAAAAAAGCCGCTAATTACGGAAAAAGCAACAAATGATAGTGAAATGAATAACCGTTTCACATTCGTTGTTGACCGAAGAGCGAATAAGATAGAAATAAGAAAGGCCGTCGAGAACATGTATGGCGTAACTGTTGATTCAGTTCGCACCATGAATTATGGCGGTGGAAAACCCTCTACGAAGTATACGAATAGAGGTATCGTTGAGCAACGTAGCAAACGCTATAAGAAAGCAGTAGTTACTGTTGCCGAAGGAGAAACGATTGATTTATTTACTAATGTTTAATTAATTTAAAGAAATGGGTCTTAAAAAATTAAAGCCTATCACTCCAGGGCAGAGACACAAACTTATCGGTGATTATTCCGAGATAACTAAGTCGACCCCAGAGAAATCGCTTTTGGCTTCAAAGAAGAAGTCAGGTGG
>CBFHXS010000179.1:0-2363 GCA_965659845.1 Brumimicrobium sp. | reverse complement strand
TAAATAACGATGTTTTTCCAGTGCGGTATGCATACCCTTCAACTGAACAGGCAGTGAACGGAGCGAACTATACAGAAGCTTCCGGTGCTATAGGAGGAGATGATTATAACAGTTTAGGTTGGTGGGAGAACTAATAGAAAATATTACTTTTTGGCAATGGGTACTCGTGATTGGAACGAGTACCCTACTTATTGTTTTATCTCCTAAAGCGAAGACAGATCTTCAATTTTTCACGGCTAAAAGTAAAGGTAAAACACCTAATTTTTGGATGCTCAGTGGTAGTTTGATTATCTCTTGGGTGTTCGCTAAATCTATTGCGAATGCCTCGGGTTTAGGTTTTAAGTTTGGTGTGACAGGAGGACTGGCTTATGCTTCGTATTACGCTTCTTTTATTGTAGCAGGTGTCATTATTTATCGGATGCGAACCATAGGAGGAGTGAAAAGCATTCATGCCTTCCTTGGTGGGAAGTTTGGTAGGCTCGCTTTGCAGTTATTCTCTGTTGTTATTGCTATTCGTCTCTTCAATGAAGTTTGGTCAAATACTATGGTTATTGGTAGCTATTTTGGAGATTACGGAACGGTGAGTTATTATTCCTCCATTTTAGTTTTTACTGCACTGACATTGATTTACTCCTTGAAAGGAGGGCTCAGTAGTTCAATCTTTTCAGATATTATTCAAATGACGCTATTTGGTATACTCCTCGTAGCGATCCTGTGGTTGTTCAATGATCAACAAGATCAAAAAATTGACGCAGTAATGAGTCAGGGAAGCTTTTCTTTTGATAGTGGTTTGAATCTTATCATAGTTGGACTCATACATAGCTTTTCCTATCCTTTTCACGACCCTGTTATGACAGATAGGGGGTTTATCAGTTCACCTAAAACAACGCTTTGGAGCTTCGTTGTCGCGGGTATCGTTGGAGGGGTCTTAATCTTTTTATTCAGTCTGGTTGGTGTCTTCGGAAAGTTGAATGGAGCTAGTTCTAGTGAATTATCAAAATTTGGAGAACTTTTCGGCCCCATCATGTTATTGTTGATCAATTTCATCATGATTGTATCCGCGGCTTCAACCTTGGATTCATCTTTCTCTTCAGCGTCAAAATTGATTGCTGTGGATCTCAAAAGAGGTGCTACTTTAAAAGTGGGCCGTTGGTCAATGTTGTTTTTTGCTATTGCTGGAACGGTACCTTTGTTTTTCAACCCTGCGATTTTATCAGCCACAACAATTAGCGGAGTTATGGTCATTGGGCTAACACCTGTTTTTTTATTTTGGAAACAAAAAGCACCACCAATTAGTTATTATTTAAGTTTATTTGTTGGTATTTTATTTGGAGTTCTTGCAGCTACAGATGTTATACCCGATGCATTTTTATTTATAGAAGGGCCATATAATGATTTACTTTCGATTACGATTATCAGTTTGTTGAGTTGTTTTTCAGTATATTTTGCACCAATTGTTTTACAAAGATTGAAGAATGTCGGACAATAAATATTTATTTTTTGGTGGTTCATATAGTAACCTTCACGCTATTGAAGCTTTGAAATTGGAAGCTGACCGATTAAGGATCTCACCAGAACATATTTTCCATACTGGAGACGTCGTTGGATATTGTGCTTATCCTGATGAAACAATTGATTTTGTTAGACAATGGGGAATCAATGTAATTGCTGGGAACGTAGAGGTTCAATTAAGAGATGGTGAAGATGATTGTGGATGCAATTTTGACGACGGTTCGCGATGTGCTGATTTTTCAACACTTTGGTATCCATATGCTCAAACTCAAGTCAGTCAAAAAAATATAGACTGGATGCAAACGCTTTCCACATATAATGTTTATAGAATATCTAGAAAAAATTGGGGGGTAATTCATGGTGGGCTAGAAGACATCTCTGAATTTATATTTGCTTCTACACCTTGGGAAAGAAAAAGAGTTCATTTCGATTTACTTGGAGTTGATACAATAGTGGCTGGCCATTCAGGCTTACCTTTTATTGAGCAGAAAGAAGGCAAGACTTGGATAAATCCAGGGGTAATAGGAATGCCTGCAAATGACGGCACCCAGCGAGTATGGTTTGCAGTATATGATACAAAGATCAATACTTTTGAAATTCGATCATTAGATTATGATGCGGAAGCTGCGAATACTGCAATGCGTGAAAAACATCTTCCAGATGAGTATGCTAAAACGTTGATTACTGGACTTTGGGATAATTGTGAGATTTTACCAGAGCAAGAAACCAACCAGCAAGGAAGAAAGTTAAATTCAAAAAAAATGACCCTCTTATAAAGAGAGCCATTTGATCAATCAATTAAGTTGTTTCTTTATTTCTTCTTCGGCATGCTTCTTTCGAAAGCAGGAATA
>CBFHXS010000178.1:0-2399 GCA_965659845.1 Brumimicrobium sp. | reverse complement strand
AAAGCTCCTTACCAAAGGCAAGAAGCTCATAATCTTTTATTTATAGTGTGCGATTGTTTACTTCTTAGCAAACCAATCTTTCACCTCTTCGTTGTGTACGATTTCTTCACGGAAAGAATATGATCCACGGTCGTTTTTCACCATCTTAACAACTTTCGTGTGAGCTTTCCCTCCTCCTTTCTGAATCGATGCTACTGTCTTCTTTGCCATAACTTAAACTATTTAATTTCTTTATGAACTGTCATTTTCTTAAGAATAGGATTGAATTTCTTCAACTCCATACGCTCTGGCGTATTCTTTCTATTCTTCGTTGTAATATATCGAGATGTACCCGGTTTACCAGAATCTTTGTGCTCTGTGCACTCTAAGATTACTTGTACTCTATTTCCTTTCTTCGCCATTTTTCTACGTTTTATTTCGCAATGTTACGAAATGCGTTTTACTTCAAATAACCTTTTGCTCTCGCATCTTTCACACAAGCTGTAATCCCACGCTTATTGATTGTACGCAACGCAGACGTTGAGACACGTAGTGTGATAAACTCCTTCTCCTCTGGAAGGTAAAATCTTTTCTTTACTAAATTCGGGTAAAACTTTCTTTTAGTTTTATGGTTAGAGTGTGAAACATGATTCCCCACCATAACTTTTTTTCCCGTCAACTGACAAACTCTAGACATAATTAATAGTTTTGCTAATTACAAAGCGGGTGCAAAGAAACGCATAATTTATGAATATGCAAAGGTTTTGATTTTTTTTTTGCCCAAAAACACACCTTTTTCGCCTCTTCTTTTCAACAGAGCAAAGTTAATAGCATATTTCAAAAGTAAAAAGAAAAGCAACAACTATATATACTACTCTATACCATAACTGATTAGAGAATAGTGCTGCTCTGTTCCTGATGTTATATGTAGCGTATCGAAATCATTTATAACAAGATCTTTAAAACTGCGTTTTATCAAACCAACGTGGTTTGCATAAACTTCATATTTTCTTTGATAATCTACTAACGAAAAGAAATCTTCATACTCCACAATCACAGTTGAATCCATTTGACCATAAGATTTGTGCAACTCATCATAATAAACTTCTTGTTCTTCTTCTGGGTTAAATGCATTAACGTCCCATACCTTATCAAGTGTAATTGCAAATACTAATCTTATCTTTCGCTGGTTTTCCTCTACTATCTCCGCTCTTCCTCCATCAATAACCTGAGTCCATACGCGTTCATCAATTAGCTCATCTGTTTCCAAATCATAAGCGTATCTATAAAGTTTTCGTGCTGGACGATTTTCGTTATCAATAACTGTTTCGCCCACCACAGTTTTAAGCCTATACATCGTAGTATCGTGCTGAGGATTGCCCCCTTCATCATGGATAACCTCCATAACTTCATACTCTACATACTTTCCTTCTTCCATTGGAAAGTAGTCATATCCAAAATATGGAGCTGGAGTCTTACTGCAAGCCGCAAAAAGAAATAGAGTTAAAATGAACAGAGAGTATTTGCTTTTCATCATATTAAAAACGCAGAACAACCCACTTTAGTTGTTTATCGATTAGGATTTATTCCTTTTGCCTTCAATTCCTGCATGTAAGCTTTGAGTTTTTCACCTTTTAGCTTTTTACCTTTCAAGAAGTAAGAGCGTGCCCTTTCTTTTCCAGATAAGTCATATGTTATCCACCAACCGTGCTTCTGTCGATTCTTCCATCGTTCCAGCATCATCATTCTTCCATTTGGGTGGTAACGTTTCACCTGACCATCAAATGCCCCATCAACATAATTACCTTTCATCTTAATGGTTCCATCAGGAAAGTACTCTACAACTTCTCCGTTTGCTCTTCCATTTACAAACATTGTTTTACTCAGTATAATCAAGTAATCACCTTCAGATGCCTCAGGCCCGTAGTATGTAGTTTTCATGCCGTGTAGTTTTCCTTTTTTATATGTTTCTTTAAATGTGAGGTCACCAGTGGGTCTGTAGTGAGTCCATACACTATCTTTCTCCTTTCCTCGATAAATACCAAAAGCTAATAACTCCTGATTTTCATGATAAAAATAAGCTTCAGCTCTGTCGCTATTCGAATTATGCACAACGATCATTCTTATTTTACTGGATGGATAATAATAAACAAACTTACCTACTGGCTCACCATGCTCAAATCTACCCTTGTATACAGGTACAGTCGATCGTTCATACATTTTTGCCCATTCTCCATGCTTACGCCCTTGCCCATCCGTTTGATTGAGTTGTGCAAAAGAACTAATAGTGAGTCCAATGAATATAAATACTAAGAACAATGTGGTTTTATAAATTCCAATCATTTGCTAATTCTTCTAAATCGTTTACAATAAAATCTGGTCTTCCTTCAATCACTTCATCAGATCTAATCAGTACTGTT
>CBFHXS010000177.1:0-2410 GCA_965659845.1 Brumimicrobium sp. | reverse complement strand
GGATTCTCTAATTCTCCAGCATCAGCATGACCAGTTAGTTGAATTTTCATATCTGGGTTAGCTTTCATTATTTCGGCTAATTTATCCAGTGTCTTATCACCGTCTACTCTAACATCATATCGACCTTCTGCATAGTACACATCGTATTCACTAACGATTTCTTTTGCAGTCATTTCTTTCGTGATTTGAGGCGATCTTTGGTAAACCGTAGAAGCTTCTTGTTGAGCTTCATCTGCATAATTACATTCACACTGATCGTTTGGCCCTAACAACTGTACAGAAATATCATCTATGTAATAATACGCTGCTATAATCTGCTTACCTTTCACCCCTCTTGGCTTTCTATTTCGCTGTTCTTTCACCTCATTATCTGAGTAAAAGTTACCGATCGTGATATACTTTTCATTACCCTCAGCAGTATATTCACCACACACTAAATCCCAACCAAAGTCACCGTCAAAAACGACTTCTTTAGGGTGCTCTACATGCGTCTCAAGAATTAGTGCAGGAACCTTATCATCTGTACCTGGTGCTCTTTTTGAAAAGTGAGCTCCTAATCTGTTTGCAGAGTACTTTGCTAATTCAGCACGAGATGCATAAAACTGTACTTTATAACGCATCCCTTTTTTCATAGGAGTATTTAACTTTGCAGTTAAGTACGTTCGATCTTCTTTTTCTCTGTAAGAATACGTGATAATACCGGCGTAGTTCATCCCTTCTTTTGGCTCTTCCATACCAAAGAGATTATCTGGTGTCATAACATCAGGCATTTTCGCTTCACTAGAAAACAAATCTGCTGAATTACCTGTGGGTGAAACCCAAGATTCACTTCTAATAATATCTCCAGGTCTTCTTATTTTCTTGTTCTTCGCATCTTCGAAACCAGGGTTATCCACCATATTTTCTCCTTCTTGAGCAAAGAATGAAAATGATAGGAATAACGCAGGAATTGCTAATAAAATATTTCTTGTCTTCATACTATTTAATTTCATAGTTCTTAACCGTTTTTATAAAAGTTTTCACTTTTTCAGGGTCAATATCAGGATAAACTCCGTGACCCAAATTTACAATATGTCTTTTACTTTTAAAGGTATTCAACATGTTATTTGTCAACTTTTCAACTTCTTGATGGCTAGAGTAAAGCGCACAAGGGTCAAGATTTCCTTGCAGCGTCTTATTTTCTCCTACAATCTCTCTGACCTGCATCGGATTCATATTCCAATCTAGCCCTAGCGTGTTGCAATTAGACAAAGATAGATCCTGCAGAGATGCATACGCACCTTTAGCAAATAAAGTTACAGGCACTTCATTTATTGCATTGGCAATTTTATTTAAATATTTAAGGCCAAATTCAGAATATTGTTCACTGCCTAAAATCCCAGCCCATGAATCGAATACTTGAACAATATTTGCTCCAGCTTTGATCTGCATTTTCAAATAACGTATTGTCACTTCTGTAATACGATTAAGCAAGTCGTGTGCCAAAGTCGGATTCGTATAAAGCATTTTTCTTGATTTTGAGAAAGTTTTTGATCCACTTCCTTCAATCATATAGCAGAAAATTGTCCAAGGAGCACCTGCAAACCCAATGGTTGGCACCCTACCTCCGAGCTCTTTAACTGTAATCTCAATAGCTTCTTTTACGTATCCAAGTCTATCCTCAACATCGAAGTCAATATTCGCATGCTTTTCAAAGTCAGCCTCCGAATTAATTGTTTTCTCGAAATAAGGCCCTTTCTTTTCAATCATTTGATACTCTAGCCCCATTGCTTCAGGAATAACTAAAATATCTGAAAAAATTATAGCTGCATCGACTCCGAGTAAGTCGACGGGCTGAATAGTTACTTCAGCGGCCAATTCAGGAGTTTCAACTAACTCCTTAAAACCACTTAAAGAATTTCTTACTGCACGGTATTCCGGTAAAATTCTACCTGCTTGCCTCATAAGCCAAACGGGATACCTTTCTATATCCTCTCCTCTTGCGGCGCGTAATAAAAGATCGTTCTGTAATTTCATAGTTCAAAGATACATTTTCAGTACGAATAGCAGTTTATCAAACATAAGTTTTTAGCTACTTATACCAAACAAAAAAAGGGAGCCTTAATAAAGACTCCCTAACAATTTTGTGGTAAGCACCAACTACAATCCAGCGATGTGCTGAGCTAAGCCTGATTTTATGTTGGCAGCCTTATTCTTGTGAATGATGTTTCTTTTTGCCAATTTATCAAGCATACTAGATACTTTTGGAAACTCTTTTTCAGCTTCTTTTTTATCCGTAGTTGCACGTAAATCACGAATCGCATTACGCGTTGTTTTGTGCTGATACTTGTTACGAACGCGTTTCGCTTCGTCTGATCTTACTCTTTTTAATGCTGACTTATGATTCGCCATAATCTTACTCTTATTAATA
>CBFHXS010000176.1:0-2419 GCA_965659845.1 Brumimicrobium sp. | reverse complement strand
TTTGTCTAACAGGATCATATTTTACTGGTAAAGCTGAAGGATCAACTGCTTCAGGCCTCTTTCGACGCTCATGAAGGTTTTCGCCTTCATCGTTTTCATAAACCATCTCTTCGTCTGGAGTTTGAGGCAGGTTACGAAGTTCCTCTGACAATCCTAGATAATTTCCTTGGCGAATTTCAATATTTTGATTTTCTGACTGAGCAACGAGTGAACCTCCTGCTATCAATGTACATATAAGTAGAGTAATTTTTTTCATAATGGCAATTTACAACTTTTGACATCAAGTTCCTCAACATATCTCAAAGATTTTAGTAATTGTCGCGAAAAGTTCTTTTGTAAGAATCCAATAATCGAAAAAGATTATTCAAACCAAACATCAGTGATCATCTCAGTACCTGCCTGCTGGTTTACCCGATCTATAATTACTTGTTTACCATAGCTTAATTCATCTCTCATCACGGAAGAGTTCAATTTGATATGTAATACTTTATTAGAAACGAAGATCTTCTCTGTCCTATTGGAAACGGCTTTACCCATCATTTCCTCCCAAGCATTAACTATATCCATCTCCTTCATTTTATCAGATAGACCGTAGGCTCTTAACAACTTATCTATGATCTCTCCTACCTTTTCATCACTCTTACTTCGCTTCTTTTCGTTCATACTAAGACTTTTCTAATTCTACCTCTCCCGTAACCTCATTTTCAGCAACAAGGAAAGCTTTGTATTCAATATCATTCGAATTAAATATAGATGAAATTCTTTCTTTATCAGTATCGGTTATGAGCACCTGCCCAAAATCCTGGTCATTGACCATTTGCATCAAGCGCTCTACTCTTTGATGATCCAACTTGTCGAATATATCATCTAGCAACAATACAGGGCGAAGATTAAGATGATTGCGTAGCCATTCATACTGTGCTAACCTTAAAGCAATTAAATATGATTTCTGTTGACCTTGCGAGCCAAACTTCTTGATAGGATGGTCCTTGATTGTAAATACTAAGTCGTCTTTGTGCACACCGACAGTAGTATATTGTTTCTGTTGATCTTTTCTTTCGGCATTTTGCAGAAGCACGCTAAATTCTTCATCATGCAACTGTGAACGATAATCCAGAGAAACCACTTCTCTTTCATCAGATAACCATTGATAGTACTTCTGAAAAACAGGAATGAAGTCTTGAATAAATTCTTTTCGAGCTTTATAGATAGTCTCGCCATAATTGATCAACTGATCATTCCAAACGCTTATACTTTCACGATCAAAAATACCGAAACTCGTCATATTCTTAAGCAAAGCATTTCTTTGTTCGAGCACTTTACCATATTTGACCAAGTCATTCAGAAAGTCCTTATCAAATTGCGCTATGATGCCGTCCATCCATTTTCTTCGGACATCGCTTCCTTCCAGAATAAGGTTCCGATCATAGGGAGAAATCATGACACTGGGAAAAAGACCAATGTGATCAGCAAGTTTATCGTAAGTAACTTTGTTTTTTTTGAAGACCTTTTTCGTACCTTTTTTTACCCCACAATACACATTCTATACTGTGTCCCCTCTCTGCCACTCGGCCGGCAAAACAAAAAACTGTTCATTAAAAAGAATATTTTGACTGTCTACAGGATTTAAATATGATTTGCACATACTTAGGTAATAAACTGCATCTAGAATATTTGTTTTCCCAGCACCATTGGAGCCAATAAAACAATTAATCTTTGACGACAATTCAAATTCCGCTTGGCGATAATTCTTGAAATTTACCAAGCTAATTTTATGCACGTTTAAATCATCACTCACATGGCAAAGATAATTATTTTAATCGCGGTTTAAAGCATGAATAAAAGAGGAGAAATTATTTTTTTCAACGATGTCTAAAGGACTGTTGATAAAAACTTAGCGAAGGATAAAAAAAAAACTTATTTTTGCAATCGCTTAAAACAGCTAATTATGAGTGATAACATTACGAAAGAAGAGATAATCGAACAGTTCAAAGGGAACAAGATTTTAAAGTATTCAACATATGTTGTTGGAGTAATAGCGGTTGCAGTACTCGCAGTTCTTGCCTACCAGAGCTTCATAGCAGAACCTAACAACGAGGCTTCAAAAGCGGAAATTGCGCAAGGAGTTTTATTCCTAGAGAAAGATTCTACGCAAATGGCAATTGAAGAATTCGAGTTCCAAGCCAGTGAATACGCTGGTTACAAAGGTGGAGAAATTGCAGAATACTCTCTAGGTAATTTATACTTTGAACAAGGTGAATATGAAATGGCCTTGGAAGAATTAGATAAAGTAGATATCGATGACACCTATTTGATGACACTTGCCATTGGGACGCAAGGTGATTGCTATTCTGAACTTGGACAATATGATAAAGCAGTAGAGATGTATGTGAAAGCAGCGGAAAGAAGAGATAACGAA
>CBFHXS010000175.1:0-2472 GCA_965659845.1 Brumimicrobium sp. | reverse complement strand
AAACTTCTTGGTGAGAGAGGATATGGTGTTATTACTGGAGGAGGTCCTGGAATTATGGAGTCAGGAAACAAAGGTGCGCAAGAAGGTGGCGGTAAGTCAGTAGGTCTTAATATTGACCTTCCTTTCGAGCAAAGTGGTAATCAGTACATCGACCCGGAGTCTAATCTTTAATTTGACTATTTTTTCGTTCGTAAAGTAGTATTTGTAAAGTACTCTCAGGGATTTGTAGTGCTTCCAGGTGGATTTGGGACGATGGATGAACTTTTTGAAGCATTAACACTTATCCAAACGAAAAAGATTAGTCGTAAACCAGTTGTTTTGATTGGGAAAGAATACTGGGAAGGCCTTATTGGGTGGATTAAATCAACAATGCTCGTCGAAGGGAATATTTCTGAAGGGGATCTCGACCTATTTGCTATGGTAGATACGGAGCAAGAAGCAATAGATTATATCGATGACTTCTTCAAAACTCATGCTTTAACCCCTAACTTCTAAGGGTTAATGCTCGGTTTTAATGCGTTGTATTAATTTATTATCTAGTCGATTTATCTTATATTAGCGCTACATTATTACTATTACGCTATGAAACTGATCGTTCGCGCAAAAATATGCTTATTTTTTGTTGTTTTATTTTTCACTTCACAAGCCATATCTCAGGCTTTTTGGACAGAAACTTTTGGTACCGGATGCAATTCTGGAACTTTAGCTGATGGGTTTGCTTCATCAAATGGAACCTGGTCGGTCACAATCACGGGCGTAAATGGCGCAAATGCGAATGTTTGGTACATAAGTGCAGAAGAAAACGGAGAAGGTGTCGGCAACTGCGGTGCAGGTTGTGGTAATAACCCAACACTTCATTTAGGAGCTTCAGGCTTGGATATAGGAGCCTCTTACTTGAATGGCGACGGTGGAATTGGTTTAGATGCCACAACTGATGCGCGAGTAGAGTCTCCAGTGATAGATTTTTCTGGTCAATGTGATGTGGAATTATCTTTTGAGTATCTGGAAAATGGTAATGGAGCATTAGATAACTTAATCGTTTGGTATTTTGATGGAACTACCTGGAATATCCTTGAGGATACTCCAAAAACACCTTTAACTTGTGCTCCCCAAGGAGAATGGACAGCACGTACAATTAATTTACCAGCTTCTACTGACAATAATCCTAATGTTCAAATAGGTTTTCAATGGATAAATAATAATGACAATATTGGAACAGATCCCTCTGCAGCAATTTATAATATTCAGTTGACGTCTGGTGATACTGACGATCCTGTTTTGAACTGTATTGCAAGTACAGACGTATATATTGATGAATCAAGCTGTGATGGGCAGGTTCCAGATTTGTTATTGCCTCCACATGTCGTAGCTAGTGATAATTGTACCTCGACAAGTAACCTTATCTTGTCTCAAGATATACCTTCAGGCTCCCCAATAACTGGGCATAACACATCTGTGAATGTTGAGATTACAGTCGAAGACTTATCTGGTAATACCAATACCTGCATAATTAATGTGACAGCTTTGGATACGATTAGCCCAGATGTGATTTGCCCAGCTAATCAAACAATCGAAGCTGATAATAGCTGTCAAGCTAATTTAGATGATTATTTATCTTTAGCTTCAATAAGTGATAACTGCTCCCCTTTTGCCGATCTATCGATCACTCAAACTCCTGCATCTGGAACAATTATGAGCTCAGATCAATTGGTTTCTATTAATGTATTGGATGAGCAGGGTAATTCTCGAACATGTTCATTTACTGTGGAGCTAGTAGATACTACAGCGCCTGTAATATCCTGCCCAGGAAATCAATCTCAAAGTGTTGCGACAGGAACTTGTGATACACTACTGCAAGATTATACAACTCAAATTACTTGGTCAGACAACTGTGTTTCGAATGCAGCAGACATGACTTTCACACAAATTCCCGCTCCGTTGACAGCCATATCAGGAATAACAACGGTTCAAATTGTAGCTGAAGATCTAGATGGAAATACAGACACCTGCTCTTTCGATGTTGAGATTATAGATGATGAAAGCCCTGTTATTACTTGTCCCGCAGATCAGCCTATCGGAACTGATGCAAATTGTGAAATACAGGTTCCAGATTACATTGGAGCGACAGGGTTAGTTGATAATTGTACCTCAAGTGCAAACCTCATTGTTACACAAAGTCCAGCAATAGGAACGACTGTAAGCGGTCTCGGAACAGTTCAAACCATAACGATGACCGCAGAAGATGAAGCTGGAAACATCAGTTCATGCACCTTTGATATTACCTTAACCGATACAATGAGCCCAGATGTATCATGTTCTAGTGGAACGATTACTGAGATCGCAACTACAAATTGTGAATTCACTGTACCAGATTATTCTGCAAGTATTACAGCTGCAGATAATTGTTACACAGTTGGAGATTTGACATATTCTCAAGACGTTGCGATAGGGAGCGTATTGTCTACGGGATCA
>CBFHXS010000174.1:0-2506 GCA_965659845.1 Brumimicrobium sp. | reverse complement strand
GATTGATCACGCGCACATTAAGGAAGGTAGTCGTATCAATATAGTTTGCAGAAACAAACTGGTACATCATCGTATGCAATTCAATTTCAAGTTTTTCACTTTCTGACACATAATGATCTCCAGCATCATCATTTAGGATGCAATAGGTTGCTTTCTCACCTTTTATACAAGGGTACTCACCGAGTTCAGGCTCATAAATAGTGTTATTATTTAGGTCCTCAAAGGGAGCTAGTTGCTGTGCTTCACCGACATTTGTATTTCCGTTACCAGGCCATTCCGCTATTCCTCTTGGCGCTTGATAATTCTGTTGATCATAATTATCAATATGATAAATAATCTGCTGACGCGAAACGGACCAGATCGAAGATTCATTTTCGCTCATATAAATTGGATCGTAATATTGGTCTGTAGAAGAATATGGTCCTCGATAAAAATCTCTTTCACTCGAAGCAGACATGGTAGCCATTCTTAACTGTCCTTGTTGATCGTGTCCGGCAAGAATAAATCTTCCAGCGAAGAAGAGGTGAGTATCATTACCAGAGGGGACTTCATATCCCGAAGTAGAATTCTTTCCTTGAAACAACAGCTTGTCAGTCATCTGAGCGCTTACTGCATTTGTATCTAAACTTATGCGATGGATTTGCGCTATTCCATTACAACTAATAATGAGACACGAAATGAACAGTTGTAGTAGTTTCATAACTAAGGTTTTTATTCTAAGCTACAGTAAAATACACAAATCACAAAGTGAAACTAATAAAGTGTACTAAAGAACTATTGTTTGGTAGATCTTTAAACTCACGACAAAAGAGTAAAAATTAATCATTTAGAACTCAGAAATCTAAGTTCTAAACCCTTAACTCCCATCTCTTACATATTTCTTCTGTACTGACCTCCTACTTCGAACAATGCGTTTGTCACCTGACCTAATGAACAGTACTTACATGCCTCCATCAGTTCTTCGAACATGTTTTCATTGTTGATCGCTGCTGATTGCAATTTACGCAACCACTTTTCAGCTTCGTCAGCTCTTGTTTTTTGAAGCTCTTTCAACATACTGATTTGGTATTCTTTTTCTTCAGGAGTTGCACGAATTACTTCCTTAGGAACGATTGTCGGAGAACCTTTTGAACTCTTGAAGGTATTCACTCCAATAATTGGGAATTCTCCTGTATGCTTTAATGTCTCATAGTACAGTGACTCTTCCTGAATCTTAGAACGCTGGTACATTGTTTCCATAGCACCCAGAACTCCTCCTCTCTCTGTAATTCTATCGAACTCAGTCAATACGGCTTCTTCAACAAGATCTGTCAATTCTTCGATGATGAATGATCCTTGAATTGGATTTTCATTTTTCGCTAAACCTAACTCTTTGTTGATGATCAACTGAATTGCCATTGCACGACGAACAGATTCTTCTGTTGGCGTTGTAATCGCTTCATCATAGGCATTTGTATGCAATGAATTACAGTTATCATAAATTGCGTAAAGCGCTTGTAAAGTCGTTCTGATGTCATTGAAATCAATCTCTTGAGCATGCAAAGAACGTCCAGAAGTTTGAATATGGTACTTCAACATCTGAGCACGTTTGTTCGCTCCATACTTTTCCTTCATGGCCTTAGACCAGATTCTTCTTGCTACACGTCCGATCACAGCATATTCTGGATCAATTCCGTTAGAGAAGAAGAATGAAAGGTTTGGACCAAATTTATTGATATCCATTCCACGACTCAGGTAATATTCTACATACGTAAATCCATTCGACAGTGTTAATGCCAACTGCGTAATTGGGTTTGCACCCGCTTCAGAAATATGATATCCTGAAATAGATACAGAGTAGAAGTTACGTACTGCTTTATCGATAAAATATTCTTGAACATCCCCCATCAAACGCAATGCAAATTCTGTAGAGAAAATACATGTGTACTGTGCCTGAACTTCTTTTAAAATATCTGCCTGAACAGTTCCTCCAACTACAGCCAACGTCTCAGCTTTGATTTTTGTGTAAACATCAGCAGGAAGAACCTGATCACCCGTTACACCGAGTAGCATCAAACCAAGACCGTCATTACCTTCGGGAAGATCCCCTTGATAAGCAGGTCGTTCAGTACCTTTCTCCTTGTAAATCTTAGCAATTTTCGCCTCGACTTCTTTTTCTAAACCATTTGCTTTGATGTACTTTTCACACGCCTGATCAATCGCCGCATTCATAAAAAATCCAAGTAACATCGGTGCTGGACCATTAATTGTCATCGAAACCGAAGTCTTAGGATCACTCAAATCGAATCCAGAGTATAATTTCTTAGCATCATCCAAACAGCAGATAGATACTCCTGAGTTACCAATCTTTCCATAGATATCTGGACGAATCGCTGGATCATTTCCATAGAGTGTCACAGAGTCAAATGCCGTAGACAAACGTTTTGCAGGCATCCCCAAACTCACATAGTGAAAACGCTTATTTGTGCGTTCTGGTCCACCTTCTCCCGCAAACATTCGCGTCGGG
>CBFHXS010000173.1:0-2526 GCA_965659845.1 Brumimicrobium sp. | reverse complement strand
CATATTCTTCTGAAGCATATTTGTCTCCTGTGCTAAATAAGACCTGAAAGAGTTTTTTGTCATCCACTTTTTTCTTAAATGTGATTTCTTCATGATTCTCAAACACTTCTGACCAAACCATTCTCACATCGTTCCAGTACTTCTCGTTCTTTTCCCACCATTCAATTGCGGGATTACAATCCCAGTCTCCTGATATGAATTTTTCGTGACCTTTTTCCCAGCAGATTAATTTATCTTTTCCATTTTCACGAACGACTTTCTCATTGTCTTGTTCCAAAATCCAACCATAATCAGTTAACTCGATCCGGCTATGTCTTACCGTAACATTATAGTCGCTTCTTTTTGAAAACTCTCTTCTAGGCAAGGGAGCATCTGCTGTTCCTTCCCAATAATGCTTTCCATCAACATGCACCCATGAACCATAACCTTCGTATCTAGGACTATCATCTACCTGAAAAACTTTCTGTGTCCAAGTTCCTTCAGCCTCCTCAGCTGATAACTCTATGTTTTTCCATGTTTTACCTTTCTGATAAGCTAGAATATTCTTGTTTTCGTATATCCAATCTTGACGCCAATGCTTCACAATAAAAGTATCATTGACAACAAGAATGTGCTGGAGAACTATTTTATTCTCTGTTTCTTCAACGGGAAAAACATATTCTATACCCCATGATGAATAATTTTCATGGTAAACATAATTAGTGTCAGGTGAAAAGGTTTCAGCGAAGTCAAAGGTTACTTTGTAGCATCCTTCCATTGCTTTGATCGCCTCAATATCCTTTGCTTTTTTATTTTGAGCGAAGGATAGAAAGCTCAGCATTGATAGTGATAATAGAAATAAACTCTTTTTCATCGTTCTTATTTTTGAATTATTAATTTTTGTACAGCTTTGCGTCCGTTAGTATTAACCTCAACGAAGTAGATACCCGACGGAATTTTAGAAATATCTATTGTTTGCGTTTCAAACGAATTGTTTGGTTTAACACTTATTTGACTTACCGTTTGACCCGTTGCAGATCTTATTGTCGCCTGGAAAGAGTCAACTTCATTTGAGTTATAGAGCAAGTAAGCTTTTTCACCATTGCAAGGATTTGGATACACTGAAAATGTCAGTGATGATTCATCCAGCTCAGAGATACTGGCTGAACTTAGCTTTTCTTTTATAAATTCGAAATCACCCGAAGTGTTTCCTCCGAAATCGGTAGGAACAACTTTCCAAATATCTTCATTTTGCGTTTTGACGAAATAAACAACGTCTGATACAATGTCGTATCCTGTTCCATTAAAAGATTTCCAATCATACCCTATAATATTAATTTCAGTAGAGAAAGATTGTGATTGCCAGTCAACAAAGCTAGGTACATCGCTGACACCATCTACTTGGACAACCTCTGTATTGTTATTTACCAATATTCCAGCCACAGGATATGCCATAGGGAAAAAGGCGGTGTACTTTGTAAAGAGTAAGTCCCACTCAGTTACGGCAACAGGTTCTCTATCAATCTCTTGTCCATTTTCTATTGAATAGTAACCGAATAGTTTATTCTGAAAGTCTGCTTTTGTAATGGAGGTTGCGACCTCATTACTTCCATCTAAATCAGCGTAGCTGAATTGATAACTCCCTCCTATAAGTTGTTCAATTTTAAATTTCTTATAATCACCGTTTTTTAGTTCGATAATATGTATTGAATCCCCTGTTATGGCATGTGTAATAGTGTTGTAGATACCCCAGCCAACATCTAGCGGATTATTTGTGTTCGAGGTTACATCAAAAGCTCCCATACTCCATGTTGTATCACTATTGTAAAGTGACTGCCATGAATGTAAACCACTGGTATCTATATTGTTCCAATCATGTATATCACCATTTTCATATACCCATATAGATACCCCTGATGCGTTGTTCGCATAAATTGAAGTTCCAAATGAGCTTAGGTCGAAGGCTAAATCCCATTCACTCGCATTCGCAGTTCCTTGTGTTCCGTTTTCCAGACTATACCAGGTTTGGTTTGTTTGGTCTGGCTCGATGGTAACAGTTTCCGTGATTTGTCCGATAGTCGTGTAGAAAATCGATAGAATTATCAGCGTTGTAATTGTTGTTTTCATTTTATTATTCTTATTTAGATTAATTACAAATAACGGGGCAAATTTATATGCGGATCAATTTTTTTGCAATACCTAAAAAGTGGTATTCGAAATTAATTGGATCAAAATACCTTGTTTTAGGTACTGATTTTATTGTGGGTTTTATTTTCTCTGGAGTAAGAAATATCCAACCATAACATTAGCAATTACGTTCTTATATTAGAACTTCACTATATGCTTTTATTTCTCTTTTTTATAGTAACGATCATGATTGCCTCCTGGATTCTTCGCAGAGCAGAAAAGAAGAGATTGGAGCCATAAATAACGGTGTCATTAGAACTTTCTAACTTCCTGATACTTTTTCATTCGTATCATTCTTTTGATGATCATCCTATCATCTTTAGCCTCGTTATAATAGGTGATTGCCTCCTTCCATATATC
>CBFHXS010000172.1:0-2588 GCA_965659845.1 Brumimicrobium sp. | reverse complement strand
AACACGCATATTTTCTTTACGCGTAACCGAATGTGAATTTGCAGCGCTATTAATCATTTTGGAATGTGCGAAATACGCAATGGCAAACCATATTCCAACACCGATAATAATGAACGGAACAACCGGTAAGAATAAGTTAAATATTACTTTTGGATCCGGCGCTCCTTCTTCAGTGAAGTTCATAAAAAACATCACACCATAAACCATAAGAAATATCAATAGCGGAAAAGCAAGCAATAGAACTATTGATTTCCTGTTATTTGACGAAATTTGCTGTTGAATCCCAACGTACTCCATTGTACTTATTACTAGAATTTAATATCTGGAGCTTTGTCCAACTCCTGACGCTGCGAATCACCGAGATCAAACATTGGTTCTTCTTTAAAACCGAACATTCCAGCAAAAATAATATTAGGGAACTTCTGAACAGATATGTTCAATTCTTTTGTAGAAGAATTAAAGTAACGACGCACCGCGGCTAACTTATTCTCAATATCAGAAAGTTCGTTTTGCAATTGCATAAAATTCTGACTTGCTTTTAAATCTGGGTACGCTTCAACTTGAATATTTAGACCACTCAAAGCTGAAGTCAATTCTTTTTCAGCTGCTATTTTATCATTGATAGAACTAGCATTGATAGCTTTCTGTCGAGCCTGTGTAACAGATTCTAAAGTCCCTCTCTCATGCTCCATGTATCCTTTTACTGCTCCAACTAACTGCGGAACTAGATCATGACGTTGTTTCAGCTGAACATCTATATCTGCAAAAGCATTATCTCTATTTTCTCTTAATCTAACAAGGCCGTTGTATATCGCAACTATCCAGATTACAATAATTACTAATACTATTACAGCTATCCACATTCCTGACATATCTATTTTATTTGAAATTAAAAATACAATAAAATTTTTACTCAGGAATCACAAAAATTCAAATCAATGCTCGAGATCAGCATAATAATTATCCGACTGACCCTCGTTTTTCAATTTCATAATCTTATCGAGTAATTTCTTATTCTGATCACCTGATATTTTGAGTTTCAAAAATTCTCCTTGTCCGTGGATTACTAAGATATCAGTTTTGAAAATTGAAAGATAACGATATGGAATTACCCAAGAATAATTGCTCGTTCGAATAAAGAAAACGACTACAATTCCTTTTGGACGAACTGCAATATTTGCAAACACCGCTTGCTTACGTCGATTCATAACATTGTCAAAAAGTTTGCTATGAGCGATTACTTCCATTCGCGAAGATCCTATCTGTCCAACACCTTTAAAAAACATATCAATAACATTGTAAGGTTTGCCGACAGCTTTATTTATTTCTTGTTTTGTTTCGTTGTCCTTTATGGAAGTATCAAATAACATGCTTTGACTTTCCTTTAAGACAAAATACAGCTAGAATAGTTTAGAAGTGACTTAGAAAAAAAATTGTTCTTGTCTTTAATCAACTAAAAAAGCCGCATCAAAGAATGATGCGGCTTTCAAAATAACAACAGTTGATTCTATTCTTCTTCTTTCTTATTCTTATCCCCTTTTACAAGGTCAGCGACTATAGGAGTTGCTATACATACTGAAGAATAAGTACCCACAATAATACCTACCATCAAAGCAAATATAAATCCTTTGATCGCTCCACCATCAAAAAGGAAGATTGTAAGCAATACTATGAACGTAGATAAAGAGGTATTAATTGTACGACTCAAAGTTGAGTTCAATGCTGAATTTATAATCTCTTTACGCTCTTTTCTGCGATACTTGTTCAAATATTCTCTCAATCTATCGAATACAACCACAGTATCATTTATTGAGTAACCTACAACTGTAAGTATAGCTGCTATAAATGCCTGGTCAATTTCCATATTGAATGGAAGAACACCGTGAAGCAATGCAAATAATCCTAATACGATAATCACATCATGCGCCATGGCTACAATGGCTCCAAGTCCATATTGCCATTTACCGAATCTAATCAGGATATACACAAAGATTATAATCAGAGAAAGAATTATTGAGACAGTTGAAGACTGCTTCAACTCCTCAGAAATTGTTGGAGAAACCGAACGACTATTCTGAATAGTTGCAGTTCCGTATTTATCAGCTCTAGAGTTTAAAGCTTTCATCATCTCAACATTTACTTTCTCTTGAGAATTCGGAACATTCATTAAGTAATCAGTCGAAATTTCAACTCGGTAATCAGAATTTCTCATTTTAACTTCTACCGATGCAGACGCACCATCTTCTTGAAGTGTTTCACGCAATAGCGCTTTAATTTCTTCTGTTTCCGAAGCTACGGGTTTTTCAAACACTGTTTCAAAAGTTCTACCTCCAGAGAATTCAACACTCGGCTTCAACCCTCTCGTGAATAAAACAGATAATCCACCAATTACCAATAAAGCAGATAGAATATAGAACTTCTTACGATTCTTAATGAATTGAAGATTAATACTCTTAAAGGCACCTTTTGTTACTGGAGTAGAGAATTGGAAAGACTTTTTACGCTCAATCTGAGATTCAAATACTAAACGTGTAATCACTACGGCAGCAAATACAGAAGTAAAGATACCGATTATTAAAGTTGTTGCG
>CBFHXS010000171.1:0-2637 GCA_965659845.1 Brumimicrobium sp. | reverse complement strand
CAGTGAAGTTACAGGTGAAAAAATTCAATTTAAAAGTCCAAATCTTCTCTCTTTCTTTATTCAAAAGAAGAAAGAAAAGGTTCCAACCATGTTGGTACTTGTCATGATTATGCTTCACTACTTGCCACGTTTTAGTAAAACTCCCGAAACTTCAAACGCGGTAAAGAAAATTACTGGAGAAGAAGCAAACTCCTTTAAAACATTCATAACACAGCATAAAATTGCTTTGGTCTCGAACTAACAATTCTGAAATACACTGATCTCAGTAGAACTTAATAATCAATTATTTGAGTATTTTCACAATTCAAATATTGAACAACAATCAATTCTATACCATGTTTACAAGATATTTTCTAGCACTAACTATAGTGTTCCCATTTCTAAATATAAATGCTCAGGATAACGCATATTATGATCCAGAAACTGGTGATGAATTTGCCATTACTCCCGAAACTTCTGACTCTATACTTGAACTATACTTAGAAGCGAATGACCTTAAAGAGATAGAGTTTAATCCCAATCCAACCAAAAGATTTCTATTTAGAGTTCAAACGAAAAAAGGAAATTGGAGACTTTACGATAAAAGACTCTATGAATTTATACAGGCGGATAAGATGTCTTTTGACTTCCCAGAGCCTAAACTAGAAAGAATAGGTGTAACTATAGCAACACAAAAAAAGAAAAAATATTTCTTTTTCCTGGATGATCATACCTTCGTTAATTTTGGTTATTTCAATGAAATTGAACCTTTTGAACTTGAAGCAATTGCTTATAAAAACAATAAAGAGACTGGAACAGAAGAAAAGATTAGCATAACAAAGTACGTTTTTGCTTTGAAAAGAAAGAACAAATGGGGTTTAGTTGTCTTTAGCTCTCGATTTGAGGATTACATTCAGTTAGTCGCTCCTTTTGGCTATGAAACAGTTGAGGAGATGCCCATTAACGATATCACTTCGAATTTCAAAACATTAGAATACGATATTAATAATCATATTGTTAACCCTTTAAATTACTTTTACGGATCATATACTCTCGACGATTACGATCGAATTGAATTGAATACAAATGAAGATTCGCGCTTTCCATTTCGTCTTCGAGATAAAAAAGGTGACTGGTACCTTGCTGATAATGAATTCACGATGTTTGGGGAGAAAGGATACTCATTGAGTTTCCCGCAACTAGAATGTTCTATCTATTCTGTGGCACAAAGGAAAGACAAACAATTTCTGTATTTATTAGATGAAGGTTCTCATCTCATCGAAGATTATAAATTTGATGAAATAAAGCAATCTTACGAATGGAAATACACGAACAACGACTCCGTTCCAATATGTAAAGGTTTTTATCTGAAAAGAGATTCAAAATGGGCATTGGCATATTGGTCTTATGATAATTTTCAGTTGAACCAATTAACAGGTTTTCATTTTGATAGCCCTGATGACGTTCCAGACTCTCTACTCAAATATTATAACATGGTCGACGACTATGAAATTCCACAATATGATGGGGACATGATGGAGGTAACGCATGAATATCTACAAAATGATAAAGAAACAGATCTTGTATCTGTTATTGGACCTTACCAGTACGATCTGCAAATTCTAAAAGTTAAACATTCAGGCACTAAACGATGGTCCATGGTTATACCGGGAGGTTTTAACGAAAGTACAGACTTACCCATCGCAGCAAGTAAGATCATCGGTCATTATTATGAAAATAACAAACAAGTGTTTGAGGTTTGGTGCGATGATAAAGTAGGATATTACTTCTATGATGGAGAAGACATCAAACAGATCAAAGATTATGAATTCGATGATTTCAAATACTTATTTCTTTTGGATGGCACATATGCTTGTGCAGCAAAAAAGAACGGAAAATGGGAACTGTATCAAGTGGATGCATCAAAAAAACTTATGGATAATAGCGCTAGCTCTATTGAGGAACTCCAAGAATTATGGTCAGATCGGTAACCTTCTTTTTTTTGAGTTGGAATTATCTATAAAAAATTCCAACCTTTCGTTTTTGACATTCGACTTTTATTTAGACACATGGAATAATGAAGCATTTATTACTATTTTTCTTGACGTTTCTTCTATTAATTGGTTGTCAAAAAGATAACCTGAAAGAACCTACATTTGTTTCTGTTCGTATCGACATCAATCGAGAGCAGAGTTCCAATGGACACCTTTCCTTTCAGGATGGCTACATCCGTCTGGCTTCTTTTGCCGTAGAAGGGACTCGACAAGAGGGTGCCGATGTTGAATTAAGTAAAGAGTTTGAACAAGGAAACCTTGCATATTTCAGTTCTACGACTCCAATAAATGATCTAGATATAGCCATACCTCAGGGGAATTATACAGATTTGGATATCACATTTAATACGTTTGATGATAATGATCAAACCACAATACGTGTTGATGGTCTGTATACAAATCAATCCAATCAAACCTTCCCCCTAGTTTTTGAATTCGCGTCAAGCGAATATTTTAGTATCAATAGCGATGCTGAATCTGGAAACTCGATTATTACATTAAACTCAAACATCAACTCTTCCGTTCTAATTACACTTGATCCAGTTTACTGGTTTGATTCAATCAGTTACAACTTGTTTGATACCGCAACTCTTGTTGAGATCAA
>CBFHXS010000170.1:0-2795 GCA_965659845.1 Brumimicrobium sp. | reverse complement strand
TAAAATACATTAAACGAGATTATTAAGTTTGAAAAAAAACAATTTTTACAATTCTGTATCTGGATCAAATGATTCTAGATATTCTGCAACTCTCTTTACAAACATTCCTCCAAGAGCACCATCAACCACCCTGTGATCGTAAGAGTGAGACAAGAACATTTTGTAGCGAATTCCAATGAAGTCTCCATCAGGTGTTTCAATAACTGCTGGTACTTTTCGAATTGCTCCTGTAGCCATAATTGCAACTTGAGGTTGATTGATTATAGGTGTTCCCATAACATTTCCAAATGTTCCAACATTTGTTAAGGTATACGTACCTCCTTGAATATCGTCAGATGTTAATTTGTTTTCTCGAGCATTATTAGCTAATTCATTCACCTTTTTTGCTAAACCGTAAAGATTTAATCTATCTGCTTGCTTAATCACAGGTACGATTAGGTTGCCTGATGGTAGAGCAGCTGCCATTCCTATATTGATATCCTTTCGTTTGATGATTTTATCTCCATCAACACAAATGTTAATATTTGGAAAATCTTTAATTGCTTTCGCTACGGCTTGAATGAAGACTGGAGTAAACGTAAAGTTTTCACCTTCTTTTTTCTTGAAATCTCCTTTTATTTTATTTCTCCAATTCCAAATATCAGTTACATCCGCCTCAACAAATGATGTTACGTGAGGAGAAGTGTGCTTAGACATTACCATATGCTCAGAGATCATCTTACGCATACGATCCATCTCCACGATTTCATCACCAGGCATAGATGGAACAGAAGAAGTTTTCGGAGCAGCCGCCTTTTTCGCTGGTGCAGGTGTAGCTCCGCTTGATTCTGTATTAGTCGATTGCTGAGCTTGCTCTACCGATTTTCCATTAGTTCTATTGTCAAGGTATGAAAGGATATCTTTCTTAGTTACTCGTCCATTTTGACCAGAACCATCGATAGACTCTAATTCATTCATAGATAAACCTTCTTTATCCGCAATACTCCTAACGAGAGGAGAATAGAATTTTCCGCTAGGACCATTTTTCTCGATTTCTGAGCTCCCTCCGGTTGCAGCTTCTATGGCCTCATTTATAGTTTCCTCAACTGCTTCAACCTCTACTTGAGTATTTGATTCATCAGTAGGTTCTACCCCATCTGGAGCTTCGCCATCAGTAGAAATAATTGCGATGACATCACCTACTTGAGCTACTTCATCGACATCGAAAAGTATTTTAGAAACAGTACCTCCAACTTCTGAAGGTAGTTCATTATCAACCTTGTCTGTCGCTACTTCAACTAGAGGCTCGTCCATTTCGATTGTGTCACCAACACCTTTTAACCAATTTGTAATTGTGGCTTCGGTAACGCTTTCCCCCATTTTCGGGAGACGGATTTCTACTTGTGACATATATTAATATTATCGAATTAAGTTCATTTTTAAGCACCACAAAAATAAGGGAATTTTCTGTTATAGCAAGAGTTTAATGTCCTTTATCGGTCCAAATCACTCCAATTTTTCAATAGGATCTGAAGATCTGTCAGCACATTATAGTCTCTGGCATAGATTAAATTCAACTTGGCTTGAAGGGCCTCTTTTTCTGATTTATTTTTTCCTTCTGTAGGGGTAAGGATTCCTTTACGGATTTGTGGAAGGTTGTTTTCAAACCTTTCTGCATTATATGAATATCCAACTACCGAACGTTTCCCAATGAGCACTGACCACATATTTTTAAAGAATCTGACTTTATTCTTAAAGCCCAATGCAATTAGTGGACTGAAGATTAAGTGCAGCATTGCAATAGTGATATCAAATGCCCTTTTATTTCTCTTATTCGAAGAGGTCGATATGTTGTCTATCTCCATTACATAAAGATCGCCAGCAGAGTCGATAGAGTTACTACCAATGAGGTACATGCTTTCGGGTTGTGCTATTTTAAATTCAATTTGTTTAGAAGACATTCTTGACATCCATTCAATAATAATCTCGGCAGTTGTATTCTTTGCACAAAAGATTACTTCATCAATTTTATAAATATGAACAATCTGATCTAACTGTGAAAGTACACCACTGTTTCCGGGACTTTTTTCTTCAAATGGAGAAACACTATGTATTTGGTTCACCTTCTGGGTTGTATTCTTGAGAATTTGCTTTACCCTTTGAATTTCACTCGGTTCTCCAATGATTGCAAAGTTTTTAGATTTAATTCCGCTAAGATCAAACCTTTGTTTCAGTGTTAAATGTAAGAGCAGTCGTGAAAAAACATAATAAACAATCACCCACGATGCGCCAAGAAGAATGTACAACCTCGAAAATTGAACAGACTTAGGCAAGAGGGCATATATAATGAGTATAATTGAAGTTCCTATAAGACCACCCTTAATATAGTTCTTTAGTTTTACTGGAAAGTCGTAACCACCACTAAATAATATGGATATGAGCCAAATTACGGCGTAGCCAGGAATGGCATAACTTAACACTGCTTTTGGGAATTCAATATGTTCGTGTTCCCAAATTTTAGTCATAAAAAACAATCCTGAAACCATGAAGATCAAATCGAGAAAGGGAAGTACTGTTCTCTTAATAAAGCGTGTTAGAAGCGCTAAAGCTGCTCTAAAGTAAATAGCAAGGTTGATGAAAAAAGAAAATAATTTAGCGTTTTTTTGACTGAAGTGTTTCTCAGCGAAAATCACCATCGCTCTATAGAAAACGAACACGTAGTTGATACTACTTTTTTTTGTGCTTTCCCCTTTGTAATGTATGATCTGTGTGTCGGGGACGTAGTAATTATGGTATCCTCCTTCAACTATTCTATA
>CBFHXS010000169.1:0-2830 GCA_965659845.1 Brumimicrobium sp. | reverse complement strand
TATCAAAAGCAAAGAAACTGTTCTTTATTTTTAAATCTGCTAAATTAATTTCAAAACTCTGGCCTTCTGATGGTTGATCAGATTTGAACATATCAATTAAGAAATGATAGTTCATACGGTCTCGATCCTCATATTTTTTAAGTTCCACATGAGCACCATCCAAAGAGACTTGGTCTATATCAAATCGAAGTGTATTTAAATCATAATCAGAAACATTTACGAAAAACTCCTTTAAGTATATCAGTGTATCCCCTGTTTGATCAGGAATATATAACTCATCAAAATAAACTCTGTCAAAAAATGAAATATCAATCTTACCTAATGTGACAGGAGCATCAAATGACTTCGAAATATATTTAACCGCCTGATCCGCAAGAAAAGTTTGAAATGAAGGAGTTCTGATTGCAAAAGCCAAAAAGATGATAATAATTAGCGAGTACTCTAGAATGAAGAGTAAGGAATTTCGCACTATTTTAAGTAATTTTGACATTGGCTATTAACAAAGATATTAAAGTTGATTGATAAAGACATTATCATTTTGGGTATTGAGTCATCATGTGATGACACTTCTGCTGCTGTGCTTAAAAACGAGGAGATATTAAGCAATCTAATTGCAAGTCAAAAAGTACATGAATCATTCGGAGGCGTTGTACCTGAGCTGGCTTCAAGAGCCCATCAGCAAAACATTGTACCTGTAGTTGATCAAGCAATAAAACAGGCAGGAATCTCTAAAAAAGATATTGATGCCGTCGCGTTTACAAGAGGACCTGGACTTCTTGGGAGTTTGATCGTCGGCACTTCCTTTGCAAAATCATTCGCCCTTGGAATGAACATACCAATGGTTGAAGTGAATCATATGAAAGGACATATCCTAGCCCATTTTATTGATGACAAGGAAAGAGAGAAACCTAACTTTCCATTTATATGTCTTACAGTATCAGGTGGACACACTCAATTGGTCTTAGTTAGTGATTTTGACGATATGGAAGTGGTTGGCACAACAATGGATGACGCTGCGGGAGAAGCATACGATAAAACGGCGAAATTACTTGGTCTTCCCTATCCAGGAGGGCCAATTGTGGATAAATACGCCAGAGAAGGAGACCCTTCAATCATTACTTTCAGCAAACCTCAAGTACCTGAATTTGATTACAGTTTTAGTGGTCTCAAAACCAATGTAATTCAAGTTTTACAAAAGGCTAATAAGCAAGATCCAAATTTTGTAAAAGACAACATAAAGAACATTTGCGCCAGTTTACAAGCAACCATAATGGAAATTCTATTCGATAAGTTAATTAAGGCTATGCGTCACTTTAACATCGAAGAAGTAGCAATAGCCGGTGGTGTTTCAGCAAATTCTGCATTGCGCCAACGCCTTAAAGAGACTGGTGAAAAATATGGATGGAAAACGTACATCCCAAAATTCGAGTACTGCACTGATAATGCCGCTATGATCGCGATTGCCGGAAGGTATCAATACTTAGCAGGAAACTTTGCAGATCAATCGGTTAGTGCAAATGCACGACTAAAGGTTTAAGTTTCTCTAAACTTGGATTTTATGATTCAACAGCAAAAAATTATATTTTTATCAATATCTGATTTTCATCCAGCACTAAAATTTTTCACTGAATTATCTAGCTTCCAACTCAGTCGCAATACCATTAAACAATTGCCTGTTCATCTGTTTCAGAAAATAACCTAAGCCATCTTCACACCTTCTTCAATAGCATCCTTAATATTTTTTCTTAATGTCGCTAGGTTCGTATCCATCATATAACATGGTGCAGTAATAATATTATTTACTTCATCTATATTTACTTCAGAAGCCTTTTTCATTGTTGTAGTCGCACCAGTAGCTTCAAGCCCTTGAGTAAATCCACCAATATCATAAGGCGAATCATCCTGATCACTACCGATAGTCATAAAAGGTTTCACATTCGACCCTTCAAACGCTTTTGCTACAACCACAGGACTAACACAAAGAGCGACAATAGGTTTACCAATGTTCACCATGTTTACAAGAAGTAGTTTTACTTGAGGCAGAATTTCACCTTCGGGTCCATTAAACGCCCAGGTTGTAAAATTCTTAGCGCTTCCAAATCCACCAGGAATAACCAACATATCTATGTCTGCAGGCGCAACAGCACTAATATCTTTTATATCTCCACGAGCAATGCGAGAGGCTTCGATCATCATATTTCTTTTCTCCTTCTGCTCTTCTCCCGTCATGTGGTTAACAACATGATACTGTTCTTTGTCTACACTGATACAAACAGCTTCAGCACCAGCCTCTTCAATCGCGAGTAATGTTAGTACAGACTCGTGGATCTCAGCACCATCGTAAACACCACATCCTGAAAGTAAAACTCCTATCTTCATGATCTAATTCTTTTAAAGTTTGTTATATCAATATCTCGAAGATAAAATTTTAAATTTGAACAGTCAATAGTTATGGCAAACACAACTAAAAATAACAAGTTTATCCTACCTGAAAGAATTGTTTTCTACGATGGTGACTGTGGGTTTTGTAACTCGTCTGTTCAATTCATTTTAAATCGACGTAAAAGAGAAATACATTTTGCTGCTCTTCAATCAAAAGTTGCTCAAAATGTTTTAGGCAATCGAGGCGTAACAATAAAAATGAATACACTTTATTATCTCGAAGGCTCAATTCTATACAGTAAATCAACTGCTGCACTCAAGATCACAAGACATTTGAAAGGAGGATACCCTCTATTATATGGGGTTGGAATAATATTCCCGAAAATATTTAGAGATTGGGTTTACGATCAAGTCGCAAAAAGAAGGCATAAAATAAATCCTGGGGTAT
>CBFHXS010000168.1:0-2856 GCA_965659845.1 Brumimicrobium sp. | reverse complement strand
CCCGGATAAGTTCAATGCATTATACAGCAGAATGAAAGCTTATTTAACTGGAAGAGATGTCTATGTTAGAGATGCATACGCATGTGCAGATGATGATTATAGATTAAACATTAGAGTTGTGACTGAGCTTCCTTGGTCTAATATGTTTGCAAGTAATATGTTTCTTCGTCCAACAGACGAAGAGATTCAATCATTTACTCCAGAATGGCATATCGTATGTGCTCCAAATTTCTTTGCAGATGCGGAGTTAGATGGGACTCGCCAGTCAAATTATGCAATCATTAATTTCACTGAAAAGATGATCATTATTGGCGGAACTGGTTACACTGGTGAAATCAAGAAAGGAATTTTCTCAGTTTTGAACTATGTACTTCCCCATGAAAAAGAGGTTTTATCAATGCATTGTTCAGCAAATGTTGGAGAAGACGGAGATACGTCTATCTTTTTCGGACTTTCTGGAACAGGAAAGACTACGTTGTCATCAGATCCAAATCGTCGATTGATAGGAGATGATGAACATGGTTGGGCTCCAAGCGGCAGTGTATTTAACTTCGAAGGAGGTTGTTATGCGAAAACTATCAATCTCTCGGCTGAAAAAGAACCTCAGATATATGAGGCGATTAAGTTCGGTGCAATACTAGAGAATATAGGGTTTCATCCAGGAACAACTACTCCAAATTATGATGACGATCATATTACTCAAAATACACGCGTCTCATATCCAATAGATCATATTGATAATATCATGGTTCCTTCAAAAGGATCAAACCCGAAGAATATTTTCTTCTTAACATGTGATGCCTTTGGTGTACTTCCTCCGATATCAAAATTGACTCCAGGCCAAGCTATGTATCACTTTATTTCAGGGTATACAGCTAAAGTTGCTGGTACTGAAGCAGGTATAACAGAGCCGCAAACTGTTTTTTCAGCTTGTTTTGGAGCTCCGTTTTTACCATTGCATCCAACGAAGTATGCTGAAATGCTTGGTGAGAAAATGGAGAAAGCAGACGTAAATGTTTGGTTAGTTAATACTGGATGGTCAGGTGGTGAATACGGAACAGGAAGTCGTATTAAATTGAAGTATACCAGAGCCATGATTACTGCAGCGCTTAAAGGTGAACTTGAAAATCAAGATTTTGTCACTGATGATATTTTCGGGTTGAGTATGCCAACATCGTGTGCTGATGTACCAGATGAGATTTTAAACCCTAAGAATACCTGGGAGGATAAAAAAGCATTTGATCATAAAGCGAATGAATTAGCGCGTTCTTTTATAAAGAATTTCCAAACCTTCGAAAGCAATGCATCTGAAGAGATTCTAAATGCTGCACCGAAAGTTATGGTTCAGTAATAACCTCTTTAATTATATTAAAAGCCAGCTACATTAATTAGCTGGCTTTTTTTTGGTATCATTTTTGTTAAATTATTACTAATAACTTTAAAACTTTACGCTATGAAGAAAATTATGATGGTATCCGCCTTATTTTTGTTTGTGTTATCCAATCAGTTGATGGCAAAGATTATCACTGATCCTATACAATATGAAAGACAAGACTCAGAACATATTAAAGAAATAATGACTGCCTGGCACGCTAAAGAAGGACCTTGGCTATATGAAAGCATGTCATCGATTGTAATGAATGCAGCTCATCCTATGCGTCCGAACTCTGTGAGTAGCACTACTTTTGAGTTGATCCAGAAAATGGATGATAGCAGAGTTGAGCGAATTGAGAGAGTGGCAGAGTCTCAATTGGAAAATGAAAGAAATACCTCTGGAAACGATAGAGTAGAGTATTATTGGGAGGAGTGGTTAAGATTATTAAGATCAGCAAACTGCGAAATGAGTCAGTCTAGTTCTAATGGTGACCCTCACATGAAAACTTATGATGGAGAGAAATTTGACTTTCAGACGGCCGGTGATTACTTACTAACGTCCTCTACAGATGGTAATTTCATCATTCAAACACAACAAGTTCGACACAATGAGAATATTTCTGTAAATGGAGCGGCATTTCTAAATGTTAATGGTGATTCAGTTGAGATTTTTGCTCAAAATAAACCTGTGGGTATGGATGATAAGTCGATGTTGATCAATGGTAGAACTATTGAGAACGAGAAGGCTGATATCATTCTTCCAAGAGGTGGAATAATAAGATATCAGAAGGAAAGACATGTTATCAGCTGGCCAACTGGTGAGCAAGTGCAGGTTTCTCAGCGTTCATTTCAAAAAAGTAGTCTCTTAGATTTGTTCATTTTTGTACCTGGGTGTAATGATTTTTACGATGGGTTGTTAGGAAATAATAATGGTGAAAGAAAAGACGATGTTGTCGTAAGAGATCCTGTATCTGGAGCGCAAACAACAAGAGCAGACGTTAAATTAACGTTTGATGAAATATTCGGTGAGAGCAGAAGAAATAATAATAATAGAGATCGTCAGGTAGCTGATTTAAATTTTATTTCCAGGGATTTTGGAAATCAGTATGCTTTAGATTCAAGTAATTCACGTTTTACAAATCCTATGACGGACATACCTGAGGACGTTCGTTTTCCGAAAGCGAACTTGACTTTAGCAGATATGGAAGATGATAAGATTAAAGAAGCTATAAAAGTTGCTCGTGAGTCCGGTGTGAAAGATGAGGATTTGTTTGCTGCTGTTTACGATTATGGATTTGTTGGACTAAAGCCGATCCAAGATCGACCAGATTACATAATGCCAGAGTTAAGAGTAGAACATGACGTTCCTCAAAATGATGAAATCAATCAAAGAAGAGATAACAATGGAAAATTGATTGATCAAATTAGAATTGGTACCGGTGTTATTCATGGAGGTACAATAAGAACTATACCTAGAACTCA
>CBFHXS010000167.1:0-2974 GCA_965659845.1 Brumimicrobium sp. | reverse complement strand
CTCTATAAAAATGAGCGTTTAATATAGGATACAAGGTCTGGTTAATCAAAGATGACTTGCCGCTACCAGAAACTCCAGTGACACAAGTAAATGTTCCCAGCGGAATGCAAAGGTTAACATCTTTCAAATTATGACCATGAGCTCCTTTAAGCGTGAGTTTATTTGTATTTCCTTTTCGTCTTTTTGAAGGAATGGTTATCGTTCGTTGATTATTCAAATACTCTGCAGTCAAAGATCCTGACTTCAAAGTTCCCTTATAATCCGTTGCACTTAAAATCTGCCCCCCATGAATACCTGCTCCAGGACCAATATCTACTACAAAGTCTGCTGACTCTATCATTTCGCGGTCATGCTCAACAACGATAACAGAGTTACCTGTATCCCTCAATTTTTTCAAAGAATCTATCAATCGAGTATTATCCCTTTGATGTAAACCTATGCTTGGCTCATCTAAAACATATAAGACATTCATCAGCTCCGAACCAATCTGAGTAGCTAGTCTTATACGCTGACCTTCTCCACCTGAGAGCGTTCGCGCTGATCTATTAAGTGTTAAATAATTTAATCCAACGGCTAGTACGAATGAAAGTCTATCATTGATTTCTTTTAATATTTCCTTCCCTATCTTAAGTTCGTTCTTACTCAATTTATCAGGAAGTTCTTTGAAAAACCTCCCAAGTTCATCAATATCTAACTGAACTAATTCACCGATATGCTTTCCTTGAATCTTGAAATAGTGAGCTTCCTTTTTGAGCCTAGATCCCTCACATTTAGGACACTCCTTTTTATTCATGAAAGACTGAGCCCATCGCGTTATTTTCTTAGCGCTCTTCTCTTCAAAATGCCTTGTCATGAAATCAATCACCCCTTCAAACTCAGGAACATTTTTACCCAGTTTATTTCGTGTGGCTTCACGACCATACAAAATTGTTGTCATAACATCTTCTGGAATCTCGTCCATCGGCGTTGTTAATTGGTAGCCTTCAGCCTCTAAAAGATCTCCGAGTTTATCAAAAATCCATGTACGCTTATACTTACCTAAGGGTGCTAGCCCACCTTTCTTAATGGATAATTTTGGATCTGGAATAATCTTATTCATATCAATGACAGATACCTCACCCAACCCATTACAGTTCGAGCACGCACCATACGGGGAATTAAAAGAAAATAGATTAGGTTCAGGCTCAGGGTAGCTAATTCCTGAAGTTGGGCACATTAATAACCTACTGTAAAACTTAACTTCATCTGATTCATGTTTATTGAGCATCATTGATTTATCACCGTGCTTCATTGCAGATTCGACTGCCTTCTTCAATCGATGTCGATCTGCCCTCTCTACTTTTACACGGTCCACAACCATTTCAATATCATGGATTCTATAACGATCAAGCTTCATTCCCCTTTTGATGTCCTGGATCTCTCCATCAACACGAACCTTGGTGAATCCTTTTTTTCTGATTTTCTCAAAAAGCTCTCGATAATGCCCTTTCCTTCCTTTGACCAGAGGAGCTAAAAAGATGACCTTTTCCCCATTGTATTCTTTCAAGATCAAATCTACTATCTGGTCATCTGAATACTTTACCATAGGTTCTCCTGACACATATGAGTATGCCGTTCCCAATCGAGCAAAAAGCAATCTCATAAAATCATAAACTTCAGTTATAGTGCCGACTGTAGATCGTGGATTTTTGGATACCGTTTTTTGCTCGATGGAAATAACAGGTGACAACCCTTCAATTTTATCTACTTTAGGACGGTCCATCCCAGATAAGAATTGACGCGCGTAAGAAGAAAAAGTTTCTATGTACCTTCTTTGTCCTTCGGCAAATATGGTATCGAATGCCAATGAAGACTTTCCACTTCCACTCAAGCCAGTAAAAACAACCAATTGATTTCGAGGGATATTAATATCAACATCCTTCAAGTTGTGTTCTTTCGCACCATAAACCTCTATAAAGTCTTTCATACAATTGTCTTTATTTCAACACCCTATTAACCTTTATATAGACCCAGTTGTTCGCTGTTTTTAGGAATTAGAAGCTTCAAAGTGTAGTTCTTATTTGCATCTAAGTGGTTTCTTAAAATCCATGGATTTAATTTACGAATCACCTTGAGCGAAGTACCTTTGTCAATTGCCCATTTGGATAGGTCTTTTATTTTATAATCAACAACCTCTATTCTATCATCATACTCAGGATATAACTGGTCTTCTGAAATTATAAATCCAAACGCCTCTGGTTTCTCCATGATGTATTTGACCGCAAGCATTCTGAATACATACCTACTGGTCTCACTATTCAAGGAAAGGTCAAAATATGAGGATACCTTCTGATTCTCAAGTGCATCGCTTATACCTTTTCTACCTCGATTGTATGCGGCGGCCGCTAACATCCATGAACCAAATTGTAAATAAGCTTTTTTTAAATACTCACAAGCAGCTTGGGTACTTGCACTCACATTCATGCGTTCATCGACTTGTCTATCTATAATCATTCCGTAATCTTTCGCCGTTCGAGGCATAAACTGCCAAAACCCCTTGGCTCCTGAAGGACTAGTTGCTTGCGTCAATCCACTTTCTATAACAGCCAAATAAACTAAGTCTTCGGGAACACCATTCTCATTTAATATACTTTTCATTAATGGAAACCAACGATTAGCTCTTTTCAAATACAGAATTGTATTAGAATGCCAAAAATTATTCACTACAAGTTCCCTGTCAAAACTCTCTTTAAGATCAGTATCTGACAAGTCAATTTTCTCATCTGCGAAAAATATTTCATTTGGAACTTCAGGAACCTTAAACACATGATTTACAGACTCTATACCAATCTTAGAGTTTTTCGTTTTGCTTTTAACAACATGCTTCTGATCCATGTTGCAACTGGCGATTGTGAAAATCAGCAAAATCAATAAAACATTCTTCATATAGTCACTTTTAAAGAAGCAAAAATAGGTATTAATAGCTCAATAATAG
>CBFHXS010000166.1:0-3011 GCA_965659845.1 Brumimicrobium sp. | reverse complement strand
CTTAAGGATTACTTAACTGATATCACAACTTCCCACACCTACAATAAAGTGAAGGATGAGGTATGGAGTATGCTGGGTAAATTATCAAAATTCGGTCCTGATGCACGAACAGTAGTAAGTAAAGTTTCTACAGCCTTGAAAGGTAGTCTGCTCAAGCAGTCAAATATGTTCGAGTCATTGAACTTTAGATATTTTGGTCCTGTCGACGGACACGATGTAATAGGGTTGAAAAAGATTTTAGAAGATCTAAAAGATATTCCTGGGCCAAAGATTTTACACTGTGTAACTAAAAAAGGAAAAGGATTTAAATTCTCTGAGGAAGGTAATCCAACACAATGGCACGCTCCAGGAGTATTCAATAAAGATACGGGTGAGATCGTAAAGATTGTACCGAAGTCTCCGCAGCCACCAAAATATCAGCAGGTATTTGGACATACGATAGTTGAATTGGCTGAAGAGAACGATAAAATAATGGGGATTACTCCTGCTATGCCATCGGGTAGTTCATTAAATATTATGATGGAAGCTATGCCAGACCGAGCTTTTGACGTAGGGATCGCAGAGCAACATGCGGTTACCTTTTCTGCCGGTTTAGCAACGCAAGGGATGATACCTTTCTGCAATATTTATTCATCGTTTATGCAGCGCGCTTATGATCAAGTTGTGCATGATGTAGCTTTGCAGAATTTGAACGTAGTGTTCTGTTTAGATCGAGCAGGATTTGCTGGAGCGGACGGTGCCACGCATCATGGAGCTTATGATTTGTCATACATGCGATCGATTCCAAATATGACCGTAGCAGCGCCCATGAATGAGTCGGAATTACGAAATATGATGTATACCGCTCAACAAGATGATATGGGACCTTTCAGTATTCGTTACCCAAGAGGAAAAGGGGTGATGACTGAATGGAAAACTTCAATGAAACCAATCAAAGTAGGAACAGGAAGAAGAGTTTCTGCAGGGGATGATATGGCTATTCTAACGATTGGTCACCCAGGTAATTTTGCTCAAGAGGCAGTTCAGGAAATGAAAAATCTTGGAGCTTCTGTAGCGCACTACGATATGAGATTTGTAAAACCATTGGATGAGAATCTTCTGCACGAGGTATTCTCGAAATTCGATAAGGTAATCACTGTAGAGGATGGCTGTCTTATGGGAGGGATGGGAAGTGCAATACTTGAATTCATGGTAGACCAAGGGTATACAGCTAAAGTTAAGAGACTTGGAATCCCTGATGAATTTATACACCACGGAACACAACAAGAGTTGTACAAAGATGCTGGTTTCGATACAGACAGTATCATCAAAACAGCTATTGAAATGCTTCCGGAGTTGAAGTCAGACCTAAGTAATGATACGAAACAGAAGTATTCAGTTGGATAATCTGATCGAAAAGAAATAAATAAAAAAGGCGGGAACAAAATTCCCGCCTTTTTTATTTCTTCAACTTAATTACATTTAGCTCTTCACAAATACGTTCTTAGGCTCTGTGAAGAATTTTAATGCTTCCCAGCCGCCTTCACGACCGACACCTGAAGACTTAACTCCACCGAAAGGAGTTCTCAAATCTCTTACTAACCAAGCGTTTATCCACACTATTCCCGCATCAATCTGATCGGCCATACGATGTGCCCTTTTTAAATTATTCGTCCAAAGTGTTGCACTTAGTCCATATTCTGTAGAGTTTGCCATTTTAAGCACATCTTCCTCATCATCAAATGGAGTAATTGTAACTACCGGACCGAAGATCTCTTCCTGATTTGTGCGGCACGTATATCCTAAACCTTCAATGATTGTTGGAGCAATATAGAATCCTTTATCGTAAGGAGCTTCGAGATGAACACGATGTCCTCCAGCCAATACAGTTCCGCCTTCTTCTTTTGCCAATTCAATATAGCTCAAGACCTTCTCCATGTGTGGCTCAGAAACTACAGCGCCAAGTTGTGCTTTTGGATCCTCAGGATTTGAGACTTTAGCATTTTTAATCTTCTCTACAAATGCAGTTTTGAACTTTTCATAAACTCCTCGTTGAACAAAGATTCTTGATCCACACAAACAGATTTGACCTTGGTTCGCAAAACTCGAACGTATAGTGGTCTTCAACATTTCGTCAAAGTCGCAATCATCAAAAATGATGTTAGGATTCTTTCCTCCAAGTTCTAATGACAACTTCTTAAACATCGGTGCAGCGATGGTTGCTATCGCTTTTCCTGTGGCAGTTCCTCCTGTAAAAGAAATCGCTTTTGTATCTGTATGTCTTACAATAGCATCCCCAGCATACTGACCAAATCCATGTACAATGTTCAATACTCCTTTTGGGAAACCTACATCTTCCATGACTTTGCAAAGAAGATAAGCCGTATAAGGTGTCACCTCAGATGGTTTTGCTACAACACAATTCCCTGCAGCTAAAGCCGGGGCAATTTTCCAAGTAAACAAATACAGTGGTAAATTCCAAGGGGAAATACATCCTACAACGCCAAGTGGTTTGCGCAATGTGTAATTAATCCCAACACCTACCATATTGTGAGATTCAGAGGCGAAATGTTGAATTCCTGTAGCGAAGAATTTGAAATTAGAAACAGCTCTTGGTATATCCACATGCTCAGCAAGCTTGATCGGCTTCCCATTATCTCTACTTTCAGCAGCGACGAATTCATCCATACGTGCCTTGATAGCATCAGCAACTTTCATCATCCAGTCGCCACGCTCTTCGATGCTCATGCTAGACCAAATGGGAAAGGCTTTTTTCGCGGCTTCTACGGCTGATTCAACATCCTCTTTTTGAGAGTTAGGGATTTGAGAATAAGCAATACCTTTTGCTGGCTCGATATTATCAAAATACTTGCCTGCTTGTGGTTCTACAAACTTTCCGTCTATATAATTCTGAATTTTTTCCATTCCATTTTCTTAGGTCCGATAAAGTTAAGAAAATTGAATGGTTGTGATTTTACTTTTCACCTAATTTTGCCGCCACAAATCCTGTAGTCCATGCAGCTTGGAAGTTA
>CBFHXS010000165.1:0-3033 GCA_965659845.1 Brumimicrobium sp. | reverse complement strand
AAGATGTGAACATGAGCTCTCTTCAAGAGCAGGTGAAGCAGTATCCGATGATGGCTGAAAAGCAATTGGTTATTCTCAAAGAAGCACAAGACGTGCGTGACTGGAGTATACTTGAGCCTTATTTTGAAAATCCTTCGGAAACTACAGTCTTCATCATCTGTCACAAACATAAGAAGGTCGATAAAAGAAAGAAGTTCTTCAAATTACTACAGAAGAACGCTGTTGTTTTCGAGAGCAAGAAACTTTATGAGAATCAAGTAGATGGATGGATCATTAAGCACCTTAAATCTAAAGGATTTACAATCAATCAGAAAGCTACAATATTGCTGATTGACTTCTTAGGTAGCGATTTGGGTAAAATTGCTAAAGAATTGGATAAGTTAGCACTGGTTTTGGAGGAAGGAACTGAGATCAGTGAAGTGCATATCGAGGAGAATATTGGTATTTCTAAAGACTACAACACGTTTGAACTGTCCAATGCCATAGCCAAAAGAGACATTTTGAAAGCGCACAAAATCATTAATTATTTTGAGCAGAATCCGAAAGCAGCGCATATTTCAATGATTATACCAACCATCTTTTCCTTTTTTGAGCGATTAATGAAGGTTCATTTTGCTGGAACGAACGATGTAAAACAATTACAATCGAGATTAGGAATGAATTATTACGCCGCAATGGAGACCGTAAAGGCTAAGAATATCTATAAACCAAAGAAGATTGCCAAAAACATTAGTTTACTGCATCAGTATGATCTGAAAAGTAAAGGAGTTGACAGGGGGCCTGGAAGTGATGCAGACCTATTACGTGAGTTGATCTATCAATTGATGCACTAATGCGAAGGTTTTTTGTCAACATATCTTCATTAAAAGAAGACTCAATAACGCTTCCTGCTGAAGAGTCCAAACATGCCTGCAAAGTTTTGCGCATGACCAATGGGGATCAACTTGAAATTGTAAATGGGAAAGGAGAGTTATTTTTAGGCAAAATACGCGTCGCGGATGCGAAGCGTTGCGTTGTAGATCAAGAGCACTACTCTTTTCACGAACAGGATGAATATAAAATTCATATTGCTATTGCTCCAACGAAAATGAATGACCGATTCGAGACTTTTCTTGAAAAAGCTACAGAACTTGGAATTCATGAAATCACACCGCTTTTATGTTCTAATTCCGAACGGAAAAAAATCAAACATGATCGTTACAATAAAGTGGTTATATCTGCGATGAAACAGTCGAAACGGTTGTATTTACCGCAGCTGAATGCACTCACCCCTTTCAATGATTTTATAAGTAGTAACAAAGGTCTAATTGCACATTGTGAAGACCGTGATAAAAGAGATATCTCCTCTATTTTCACTCCTCAGAACTGCCCTATAGTTATTGGACCAGAAGGAGATTTTACACTTCAAGAAATAGAATTTGCTTTGAAAAATGGATTCAAGCCTGTAACTTTAGGGAAGACACGACTTCGAACTGAGACCGCAGGCTTGTATGCTTGTATGCAGGCCAAAATTAAATTTGAATGATGAATAAACTGTTAATCATAGCTCTTTTTGCCTTGATAACCCTTTGTGGTTTTGGTCAGTCTTCATATCAATTGGCTGTATTAAAATATGCAGGAGGAGGAGATTATTATGCAAATCCAACAGCTGTTCCTAACCTAGTAAAATACGCCAACAAGAAATTGAACGCGGGGATCAATGAAGAAGTTCCTTACATCGAAGCAGGAAGCCCACTGCTTTTCACCTATCCATTCGTACATATGACAGGACACGGGAATGTTGTCTTTTCAAATGCTGAGCGAGAGAATTTAAGGAACTATTTGCTCAGTGGAGGCTTTTTACATATTGATGACAACTATGGAATGGATAAATTTATTCGTCCTGAGATCAGTAAGATCTTTCCAAATGCCAAACTCGTTGAAATTCCTTACGACCATCCGCTATTTCACCAATCCTCTGATTTTAATGGTTTACCTAAGATACACGAACATGACGATAAGCGACCGCAAGCCTTTGGTATCTTTATCGAAGGAAGACTTTCGTTATTGTATACATTCGAAAGTGATCTAGGCGATGGATGGGAAGATCCTTCTGTTCACAATGATACACAATCGAAACACGATGAAGCCTTAAGGATGGGGCTAAACATTTTGGAGTTTGCTTTACTTAAAGGAGGTTTAGAATGAAACAAATAGCAATCGTAATTTTATTGATGTGTGCGCCTTTGATAAGTTGGGGTCAAATGGATGATATGCCAATCCCGCCTAAAAAGCAAAACACCTATTACTTTTCAATCGATAAATTTGAAAGACAACCTCCTCCCCCAAAATACATCACTGACAAAATAGACCTATTCACTAAAAAGCCAAAATCTAAATGGACACAAGAAGATAGTCTATTCTACGCATACGAACAAGTACATCTCGAAGAGTTTGCTTTTGCGTTGAGTATATTTTCCAAAGTGAATATCGATACATTAACAGAACCTCACGCACAGCAACTTTACAGAACATCTTTGTTACTTACAAATCGATACGAGAAGCTATTAGAGTTCAATACAAAGACAATTCCCGAAGATACCAATAGCTTATTCAGTGTGCGAGATGCAGTTTTACAATTGTGCAATGCCTACGTTCTGCAATCCAATAAAGAAGTTGATACAGAGAATGATACAATTTTCCAGTTTCTATACTCCGATAAGATGGATGAACTCAAATCATCGCGAAGAACATTTAAAACTGAAATGGTGGACATTGCTAAAAATGTTGATTCAGCGCTGCGCTACTTTACTTTTATGAATGATAGACGCAATACACTTTTGTCTCAAGTATATGAGGAATATGGCGATTTTCAAAAGGAGTACTTCTACATCAGTAATGCTTACTTATGCTATTCAATTGCGAGACACTATTACAGAAACGATAAGGATCTTTCTTCAAAATACAATAGAGCCATCGACGAGATCGCAGAGAAAAATTATCTACTGCCTAGTTTCAGAACTAAATTTGGTAAGATCATAGATAACCGATATC
>CBFHXS010000164.1:0-3041 GCA_965659845.1 Brumimicrobium sp. | reverse complement strand
TCTGTAAATGAAATGCTTTGTCTTTTCATAATAAAAATCTTTCTGATGTAAATATACACCAAAAACGCACCAAGTGCAAATTTATTATCCGGAGAACACCACGTGTGTCCGCATGGTTGCTAACTTGTATATATGCGTCACTAATATACAAATTATTATCGTTATATGATCAAAATGGGCGTATAACGGTCATTGTTGTAATGATATGTGATCGATTATATCTCTAAATCGTCTAAGGGGCTAATCACTTTTCTGCTGTCTTCGCTCGTAACAAGAGTGTAGATTTGAGTAGTCTTAGGGCTGTTGTGTCCTAATAGTTCTTGAATATATCTAAGATTTACGCCTTTTTCTAGCAAATGGGTGGCATAAGAGTGTCTCAAATTGTGAAGCCTAACATTCTTTGAAATTCCAGCTCGCTTCACTGCTCTATGAAATACTTTTCGTAAACTCGTTTTTGAATACTTTCCTTCTCCATCACCACTATTAAACAAAAAACGCTTTGGTCTATACTCAATGTAATAATCACGAAGATGTGGTAATAGTTTTTGTGATAAAGGGACGTAGCGGTCTTTCGAACCTTTTGCATTCCTAATATGAATAACCATACGTTCTGAGTCGATGTCGCTCACTTGCATGTTAATAAGTTCGCCTGAGCGCAGACCGCAAGAATAAATTAATGTAAGCATGCATTTGTGCTTTAAATTAGTAGTGCTTTTAAGCATCTTTTCAACTTCTGATTTGCTCAATATAACAGGGAGTCGATACGCTGAACGTGGTCTTTCTAGAAGAGAGAAATCGATATTGCCGTCTGAAAATACATGTATGAAAAGTCGAATAGCATTGATGACAATATTTTGATAAGAAGCAGATCTGTTATTGCGGATGATATACTGATCATTGAAATCCTCTATGTCTTGATTGCTAACCTCAGAGGGTGTCTGTTTTCCAGTAAATCTTAAAAATACAGCAAGGCCAGTTGTATAAGAATTAATACTCGAAGCACTATATCTTCTCACACGCATATATTTTTTCAGTTGTTCTACCATGTTTAACTGTGAGTTATTTAATTCTGGTAATTGGCTTGATGATGTTTTTTGTCTATCAGAAACTTTCGTTTTTTCCATTTCGACCAAAGCTATACCTTGAAAATACTTGTTTAATCTCTGTATTGTATTTGAATGATTCTCAACATACCAGGCTCCATTCGTTTTGCTAAATTTTCGACCGGGAAAATTTCGGAGATGATTGACAAGCTCTAAATTGTAATGAAAATAAAAAAAGAGACATTCTTGATTTCGATGTACGTGCCGTTTTAACACGATTGTGGGTAAGTTCATATACGTTGATTTAGGTTATTTCATAATTAAGATAATGAAATACCTTTTATCAAACCAAGCTTAGTCAAAAAAAAGTAAAGGATCAGTAACAGTGCTACTTACTATCGTTGCTATCCAAAACTGTGAACCGAATACTTTCCTCATTTCCCTCTTTGTCAATGACTGTCAATTTGTGCTCACCTTTAGAAGGGATGTAATTCATCTTGTGTATGGATGAGGTAGATCCGAGATAAACATCATCGATGTGCCAAAATAAGGTGCTTGATGAATGTTGATGCGCGGCTTCCAATACGATTTCGTTTTTAATTCCATCTAAATCCCGAATTCCAACAATGTTAGCTCCCTGCTTTGGGTAGACAATGGCAAAATCTTGTTGTCCACTCTGGGATTGACAAGTGGGATGGAAAGGAGGTAGTCCACGATAGGATGGGTGTGTGGTTTGATAGTACCAACCTTGTAAAGCGGGTAAAACGAAACGCGTTACGAGTTTTGTGTCCTGACCATTGGCGCATTGCACGTTATAGCGAAACAGCTCCTGTTCGTCAGTCAATATCGTTTGATGATAACTGCAAGAAGGAGAGCGTAAAGCATTTTTATGTACTTGAACTTCTTTGATCTGCTCACAGTCTTCAGCTGCTCTGTGCCCACTTTGTTCGCAAATCTTCATTGTTGTTAATTCGTCGAATGGGGGAGTGAACCATTTTCCATCGTAACTCAAGGCTGAGAAAACGTCGAATAATATCGGGCCTGCTGTGCTACTTCCTATCAATCCTGGTCTGCCTTCTCCTGAAGCATTTCCAACCCACACGCCTACAACATAGCGTGGTGTGCATCCAATCGCCCAGGCGTCTCGATTTCCAAAACTGGTTCCTGTTTTCCAGGCTACTTTGCGAGAAGAGGAGAAGTTCTGCCAAGATGATTCGGCAGCGGGACGATTTACGTTCAACATCGCTTCGAATACTTCGTAAATGGCTCCAGCGTCTAGCTTTGTGGAGGATCGTGTTAAAGTAGTATTGTTCGATGCTTTAAGTTCCCAATCTACTGGGTTCCATGTGGTAGTTGAATACTTGTTTGTTGCGTTGTGGAGTGATAGTGTCTTGACCATTCCGGCGTACGCGTGGCAAACATCCCAAAGCGAAGATTCAGCTCCGCCTAAAATGAGGGATAAACCATAGTGCTCCGCTGTTTTATCTGCATAGCGCTGATCAAGCCGTTGAAGGAGATAAAGAAATTTTTCTACTCCATATTCTTCGAGCAAATGAACTGCGGGTATATTGAGTGATCGAGACAATGCATCTTTGGCTGGGACAGCTCCGTCGTGGGTTTTGTCAAAGTTTTTCGGCGCGAAATTGTCAAAGCGCAACGGAACATCAGGAATCAGCATATCATTATGGATCTTGCCTTCCTGCATCATTGCGGAGTAGAGGAATGGCTTTAATAGACTGCCCGTACTTCTCCTGGCGTGAATCACATTGACATAGTGATCATGCTCTTGTGCTATAGCGCTGTTACCGATATATGTAAGTACTTTATTCTCCTTCGTGTCTATGATAAGCATTGCGGCGTTGTGTATGTAGTTTTTATCCAATCGATGTTGATGGCGGCGAAGCAATTGTGTCATTTTTTCTTGTAAATTGGCATTTAACGTTGTTTGTATACGCTCTCCAGCTCTGCCGTCTACTAGTGCTTTCTGTAATAAATGGT
>CBFHXS010000163.1:0-3075 GCA_965659845.1 Brumimicrobium sp. | reverse complement strand
ACAAATTGAATAGCAATGAAAAAGAATAAAGATAAAGAAATCCACGATGAGGCAGAGCATGATGCTCAGCAACATGAACAAGAAGTTCAAGACGAACAGCAAGATAATGAGAGTCAAGAAGAAATTGATCCAGAAGAAGAGTTCACAATGAAATATAATGAGTTGAACGATAAGTATCTTCGTTTATACTCTGATTTTGACAACTATAGAAAAAGAACAATCAAAGAAAAGGGAGATCTCATTTCATCAGCAGGTAGAGATGTGATGAAAGATCTACTCAGTGTTCTTGACGATTTCGAAAGAGCAATTGAATCAAATGAAAACTCTGAAGACCCAGATTCTATAAAGGAAGGGTTTCAGCTAATTTATAACAAATTCAAAAATACGCTGACACAGAAAGGCCTGGCGCCTATGGATAGTAAAGGCGAAAAGTTTGATATCGATCACCATGAAGCAATTACCAATATCCCAGCTCAGAATGACGAGGATAAAGGTAAAGTAATGGATGTCATCGAGAAAGGGTATTTCCTTAATGATAAAGTACTACGATATGCAAAAGTCGTAGTAGGACAATAAGAAAATAATATGAGTGGAAAAAGAGATTATTACGAGGTTTTAGGTGTCAGTAAATCAGCGAATGCTTCTGAAATCAAAAAGGCATACCGTAAACTAGCACTCAAATACCATCCCGATAAAAATCCTGATGATGCTGGAGCAGAGGCTAAATTTAAAGAGGCTGCGGAAGCATACGAGGTACTGAGTAACGACCAGAAAAAACAACGTTACGATCAATTTGGTCATGCGGGTGTTGGAGGTGCTGCCGGCGGAGGCGCTGGAGGATTTGGCGGAATGGATATGGATGACATCTTCTCTCAATTTGGAGATATTTTCGGTGGCTTCGGTGGAGGCGGAAGACAACGTGGTGGGGGCGGACAACGTCAACGTGCTGCTAGGGGAACAAACCTTCGAGTTAAAATTAAAATGACACTGGACGAAGTAATGGACGGTGTCAAAAAGAAGATCAAGGTTAATAAATTGGTTAATGCTGATGGCGTGACATTCAAGGATTGTCAAACCTGTAAAGGATCTGGTCGTGTTCAGCGCGTTACTCAAACCTTCTTAGGAGCAATGCAAACAGCCTCTACATGTCCAAATTGTCAAGGAACTGGTAAAATAATTGATAAAAAACCCTCTGATGCTGATAGTCAAGGATTAAAGCGTAAGGAAGAAGTTATTGAAATTGAAATACCTGCAGGTGTTGAAGATGGAATGCAACTTTCTGTGGGCGGAAAAGGTAATGCTGGACCATTTAATGGTATAGCTGGTGACTTGTTAGTTGTTGTTGAGGTTATTGACCATGACGAACTTCGCAGAGATGGCCAAAATGTACACTACGAAGCATTTATTAATTTTGCTGATGCTGCTTTAGGAGGAAGTATTGAGGTACCCACCATTAAAAGTAGAGCCAAAATAAAAATTGAGCCTGGAACGCAAAGTGGAAAAATGCTAAGACTAAGAGGTAAAGGCCTTCCTAGCGTGCAAGCTTACGGAACCGGAGATCAGTTTGTGCATATAAACGTTTGGACTCCTAAAAATCTTTCGAAAGAAGAAGAAGGTTTACTCGAAAAATTACGCGAAAGTGAGAACTTCCACCCTAACCCAGATGGAAAGGAAAAAGGTTTTTTTCAAAGAGTGAAAGATATGTTTAGTAATTAGTGATTGGTTATTCACAAAAAAAGCGGCTTGATGATTAAGCCGCTTTTTTTTATCCAAATATCTATATTAGCTAAGGAATTTTCCATCCTTCTAAATTCAATTGAAAAATATCCATACTTGCCTTATTACCTTGCAGTCTATATGTCGAGACCAAAGCAGTATTCATTTTCGGATAATATTTGAAGAATATATCGTTATTAACAGAATTAAACGTCGGACCAAGATTCTTTGGTTCAGACCAACCATCGCCTAGATTCTCTGTAACATAGACATCGTAACCTCCAAGACCTTCTCTTGAATCAGACGAAAAGAATAAATATCTTCCATCTGGTGTAATGTGCGGAGTAGTTTCATTCCCCAAAGAATTGACTGACATTGGAAGCTTTTCTGCTTCACCCCAATTATTACCGTCCTTGTAGACAACATAAATATCTGATAGTGATTTCTCTCCTTCACGTCCACTTACAAAGTACATTGTGTTTCCGTCTGCAGTAAGCGTGGGATTACCATCATAAAAAGAGGTGTTCACGGATTTACTTTTGATTGGCTTTGGAGTGTTCCATCGATTCTCTTTCGTTCTTTCCGAAATACAAATATCTGAACTATGTGTCGTGTTTTTAGAATCTAGAATTGAAGTATTTACCGTCAGATAAACTATATTCCCATCTGGAGACAAATGACTAACTGCATCAAACCCTTCAGTATTTAAACGCTCAATATCATTGGACGCCTCAACCCAGTCTTCAGCTTCCTCGTCCCAACTAGAGAAATATACATCCTCAAAGTAACGCTGATCATCTGGATTGATATTTCCTCCTTTTGTATCCGGTCTTCTAGAAATAAAATAAACAGTCTTACCATCAACAGAAAGAATAGCACCATAATCGTCATAACCTGAATTAATTTGTGAAGAAACTAACTTTTTAGCAGTAATTGGTTCTTGTCCCTGAACGGATTGAGCAAATGCGATTTCATTTATTTTTTGATCCACATCATACGCTCTTTTCTTTGCGTTATTCAATTGTATTTTAGCTAAATCATAATTCATCCTAGCACTATCCAAAATAGCCTGACGGTGATAAGATTCACCTAAAAGCATAAATACCTCACCATCATCAGCTTGACTCAAAGATTCTGCAATCTTAGCATACTTTAAAGCATAACCATAGTTGTTCATATTGTAATGAGCTCTTCCGATCCAATATGCAGCTCTTGCACTATACTTATCTCTAACGTATGCCTCTCTGAATTTACGAAGTGCATCTCTCATCTTGCCTAGATTGAAGAATTTCTTTCCTTCGTCGATAAGATAAAGCGCTGCTGTTCGGTCAATAATATTAGAAGTAGAGTCTGATACCG
>CBFHXS010000162.1:0-3124 GCA_965659845.1 Brumimicrobium sp. | reverse complement strand
ACCTCATGTTTTAACTGCCTTTTTGATAAGTTTCAGTAATAGTTTTTTTGCACAAGTTGATAATGAAGCAAAGACATTGTTTGGAAAAGGTAAAGGTTTTGGAACAGATAATATAGGTTGTTTTTTTGCTCCCGCATACGCCATGTCTTCAATGGATGGAAGTGATGTGTCTTTGCTCAACCTACGTGGTGGAATCAATTTCAATGATAAAGTCTCATTTGGTGGATATTACAATATGTCCTTAAACCAAATCAATCCAGAAAGCGAAACCGTTAAGGATGTTTATATGGATTATTGGACTGTAGGTGGATTTGCTGAATATACACTATTTGCTAAAAGAATTGTTCATTTGACGTTTCCACTTTATATCGGTTTAGGTGAGGTTCAGATGGATAATGAAATTGGTGAAGCAGGGTTAGGTGAAGCCAATTTCTTCCAAATAGAACCTTCAGGAATTATGGAAATCAATTTACATAAACATGTACGCGTTAATATAGGTTTAGGATATCGTTTTATAGGTAAAATGCAATACAGGAATATTAATCAGACTGATATCTCTGGTTTGACTGGATATCTAGGTTTTAAATTTGGAGTTTTTAAATAAGTTCATTGAAAACGACAGAGAATGATGACAAATCCTATATCAATGAGTACATTTTCTAAGGACTTCGTAGATAATAAAATGATAGCCGTAATTTGGTTTTCGTCTATGATTTTACAGCTACTACAATCAGTCACCTCTATAAGTTAACAATAAGTTGCCAGATGTTCTATAGATCTCTAAATAGGTTTGAATCCTTTGAAATAAAAGATTGGTGTAGTTGAGTTTTGCATTCAATAATGCATTGCGCAACTGTGCCAACTCTATGCTATTTACTCCCCCTAATTTGAAACGTTTAAGTCCTAAGTCAAATGCTTGCTTAGCATAGTTGACATTTGTGAAGGCAACATCAACTAATTTATTTCGCACCATATATTGTTCCGTAAGGTTAACTGTTGTTGCTACAAGTTGATTTTTAAGTTCCTGTGTATTCATTGCAGCAATTTCTTCTTGTATCTTCGATACTTCAACTGCTCGCTTGTCTTTCCAGTTGTTGAATAGCGAATACCTTAAGCTTAGATTAGCAAAGTAATTAATTTGTTGTGTTTCTGCCTGTAGGTTATTGTCGCTTAAAGATCGAATATTACCGAAATTTGGACTTGCTCCAATTCGAAGGTTTAATGTTGGGTAAAGAAAAGAGCGTTGCAACTGGGTTGATGTGCGTTGTAACTGTTCATTAATCATTTGATTTTTGAGATTTTGATTGTTCTCAGTGACATTTTTAAGAACCTCCTCCTGATCAATTGGTTCAATCTCAATTTTCAGAGAATCTGTAAGAATAGGAAAGTTGCCATTTTGAATCTTTTCTGGCTCAACATTCATTAAGAGCATTAAATTTCGTAACGCATTCTCATAAAGTACTTCTTGCTGGATAATATTTATGCTATCGGAATAAAACTGATTTTGAACTTGAGCAAGAGCCAATTTGTTTACTTGACCCAATTCAGTCCTTTTTTCTTCATATTTAACTTGTTTTTTAGTTGTTCCGAAGAGTTCAATTAAATTCTCTAATTGAGCGCGTTGCATTAAGCAATTGTAATATGCGCTTAGAACATCAAATGCAGTATTTTCCAGTATTGTATTTGCATTTCCATTGCTTTGATTTTCTAGTTGCTGAAGACGGTCTTTTGAAATTTTCACACCCATTCCTGTGAAAATATTCCAATTAGCGGTTATTCCAGGGCTTAATGCTCTGTTGTAAATCAATCCAGGGGTAAACGTAAAGGGATTATTAGTGTTGTCAATAACAGTATTATTGAAGCTAGCAGTCAGGTCAACAGTAGGGAATAGACCAGCTTCTGACCAAGTATTGTTTTTTTCTGCAATATCAATCTGCTTTTCAGCAATTTGCATTTGAAAATTATTCTCCAAAGCCTTTAGTACAGCTTCTTTGGCTGATAACTCTTCTTGTCCGTTTGATACGAAAACAAAAAACAAAGAGTAGGCCGTAAATATTAAAGTAAATCTCATGATCTTTTTTCTTTAATTTCAATGTGTTTTTTCAGCGCTGTCTCAATTTCTTTCTCCTTTGGAAAGGAACCGGTCCAAATCCATTTAGTGATTCGTTTTATGTCATTACCAAATAGTATTGCTGCTGGGAAAAATGCCAGGATGAACAATGTCCCAAATAATACACCGAATGCGATAGAAACGGCCATCGGTATGAGAAATTGAGCTTGCATACTCTCCTCTGCTATTAAAGGTAGCAATCCAGCAACAGTAGTGATCGTAGTTAATAAGATCGGTCTGAACCTAGAAATGGCAGCAATATAAGCTGCATCTCTACTGGACTTCCCCTCTAAAATGGTCTGGTTGTACTTATCTAAAAATACAACAGCATCGTTTATAAGAACCCCTAACAGTGCAATCATACCAAAAGCACTTAGCACAGATACAGGAATTCCTACTATTCCATGGCCCAATATCGCTCCTGCTATTCCTGCTGGAATAACTAAGAGGATCAAAAAGGCTTGAAAAAGCGAGGTGAAGTGCAACGATATAACAATGACCATGGCTACTAATACAATCATAGTCATGTACATCATACTATTTCCTGTTTTCTGAGAACGCTCGAATTGCCCCATTTTTTTAAACGATACTCCTGGAAAAGCAGCTTCAATTTTAGGAACTATTATTTCACTGATTTGAGTATTGTAATTCGCTACGGAATCGGGATAGACTGATGAGGCGTCAACCTTCACTTGTCTAACACCATCTCTTCGCTTCAAACTTTCAGGACCCCGATCAATCTCAAAGTCTGCAACCTGATGAAGCGGCACTGCTGTTCCGGATATTGTTTTGATCCGCATATTCTTAAGATCAGTGATTGTATTTCTGTCTTGCTCTGGATAGCGAACCCAAATTTTCACTTCGTCAGTACCGATAATTACTCGTTGAGCTTCACGTCCAAAGAAACCATTTCGAATCTGGTTAATGATTTCTGCTTTACCAAGTCCGAAAACTTCTGCCTGTGGTAATAGTTTAATATCTATTTCACGTCTTCCATCTGGAGAATTGTCCTTA
>CBFHXS010000161.1:0-3174 GCA_965659845.1 Brumimicrobium sp. | reverse complement strand
ATTAATTACTGAAATGAATGAAGATGAAGTCACTTTGGAGGTGGACACCAAGCTAATCTTATTAAATACTATCAATATAAAAGGAGAAGGTGAAACAGTGCACTTGAAAGGAAAAATTCATTCAATACATCCGATTGTTACTATGATGGGGGGAGCAACAAAAGAAGATGTATTTTAATACCAGAGCGCTAATTTGCTATGGATCTATTAAGCGCACTTCTTGAAAAGCTTTTGTTATTTCTTATTTATCTTTTTTCGATCCCGAAAAGAGATTATATTTCAGGCCAATCCCCACCAAAAAACTTAGATTTCTTCCATTATATCTGTCCCACAAGTAATTATATCCTATTCTAGGTGTCAGATTTACTTTTTTCAAAACTAAGATCATTCTTATCTCTCCCAAATAGCGGTTACTGTTAAACGAAATATCTCCAAATTTTATATTTCTTCCATACGACTGAATGATACTGAAGGTCTTATTCTTGATATTGAAATTATACTTTCCATTGACATGAACGGGAAAACCAAATAGTGCTGGATAGGCATTGATTCCAAAACCTGCACCAAGTGAGAACCTATCATTCAAACGGTAATTCAACGTTTGCTCAAGGAATATGGTGGGGCGCTCCTTTTGATAAGAACCTAATCGAAAAAAACTAGACATAAGGTATGTTTCTCCGGACCATTTTGTGACAGGCGTAATCTGAGCATAACTCAATGATAATCCCATCAACAATACAATTAATAAAGCTATTTTAATTGATCTCATCTGCTCCTGCATCTAAATTATTACTCGATCTTGTCTCTCCATCAATATCTTGATTTGGAAAATCTATCATTCCATCACAAAACCCGTTCGCTTGAGAAGAATTGAGTAGATGAAGATCTCCATTTTCCATTGCCACAAAACCAATATCTGAGGTACTTGTTAAGTTCTGAAAAATATTATCCACTGGATAAAAAGTTCTGAAAAACTGATTGGATGAGTTTACGAGAATATTACCATAAATGAAAAAATCAGTAGTTGTTTCAAAAGCCTCGGAGATATAGATTGAATACTCCTCCTGCTGAACACATGAATTAAAACGAATGACAACATTCTTGTTATGATTGCTCATATTTTTATCGCTACCTGCAATTATTGAATAGAACTTACTATTGACCAGAAAATTATTCTCTATAATCAATGAGTCTCCACCCGGGTGATTTGCAAAATACATGATTCCGTTCTTAGGTGAATCATAAATCTTATTGCCACTAATTAAGCCCGAGCTTCTTACACTTATGCTGTTTCCAAAAGGTTGACTACCTGCAATGAATATGTTTCCCGTAATCGTTACGTTTCGTCCTTTCCAATATATTGCATGATGCGGTTGCGCTAAGGCTGCTCCTACTTCCGACAATGCTGTATTTTCAAATCGACAATTACGAATAGTGCAGTCTGGAGCATCTTCATGACTATCTATTCCATTATATCCAATGTTCTTAAATGTACAATCCTCAATCGTAATATTTTCAACGTCTCCAATAAACCCCAGTTTAATTCCATCAAAGGAAATATTTTCGAATGTACAGTTACGGATCACAATATCTTTTGCATTGCCAATTCTCAGTGGACGATTTTCGAAACTACAATTTTCTATGAGAAGACCATTGTATTCGACTCCATCAACGCGCAAACCACCCTCAAAGGTTTGATCTACAATACTTACCGTATTCGATGGCAAATCCTCTTTTTGACATCCTATAAATAGGATCAACACCAGAACAATATGCAGCTGAATTTTCATACCTAAATCTAATTGTTTTTGAGCAATAAAGTAAATTAATACCTGCTAGAAATATTTAGAAGTGCTACTGACCTCAATGATCAGCGTTCCGATTAAACTTACTGACTATCATGAGATACCAAAAAATAGTTAACAGGACAGCATCATAAATATGATCTACAAACATAACCAGCTGTTACCTGTTATCTTAAAGTTAAAAAACGCTCCCCCTCAATCAATCTAATTAGATTTATATGTATCATGAAAGTTTTCACTCTTGTTTTTTTGGTGCTAATAACCAATATCCTTTGTGCACAGGTCAACATACCTAAAGATCGTCAGTACGAATATTCATCTGATGTCAACGAATATTATTTCTTTCTTGATAGTGAAAATGAGCAGTCTATCAATTGGGGTAAAGTGAACGGTTACCAAAACTGCTATGCTCTTATTATAAATAACACGAAAGATACGCTTCTAGTCCAACGGATAGGGAGCAGAAATCATCCGTTATATTGGTTTTTAGAAGGTACTGGAAGAGGCAGTCTAGTTTTACCAAATGACACGATTCGTTTGCGTACAAAATGGGCGAGAAGACACGGTCCATTTACCCGTCCTTTGACCTTGGAATATCGGAGCAGTTCTGATCTAAAAAAGCAATTTTTTTCCATTTATATGCACGGTTACTTTATAGATTCAAATCAAGTACGATTGCAGCAAGAGCATATAAAACAGGAAAAAGCAAAAGAGAGATACACAGAAAGTAGTAGACATAAAGACTTCTTGAAAGATCATTTCGAAAACGGGCAATTGAGGGAAATTGTAAATAAGAGTCCAAAACATGATTCTATTCCTATTAAGACAACATTTTATGAGAATGGGACAATTCGTTTAAAGGTCTATAAAAGGAAAGGAATTGTGAAAGAAGCTTATGATCGTTCAGGTTACTTAAAGAATACCTGGGATGAAAAAGGTGTTCGAACAGAATATTACCCTAATGGAAATCGAAAATTTATGTCGGGGGTTGACCGATACTCCGCTGATGCTCCCTACCTCAGTTTTTACTTTGAAAATGGATGTCTCAAAAAAGAGGTCTTTCTCAATGAGGCGATCATAAAAGAATATGATTCACTCCAATGCAATCAGATGGTCTCTATAACAGAAAAGGATAGCACAATTTTTAGTAATTCGATTGCATACTATAACAAAGGAAAGATAACTCGGATCAATTTTTATCCGCGTATGGGATATACTCAACACGTGGAACAAATTGGAATCTTTCAAGGTTATCAGCTCACTGATGGATATGTAAATTACTATTCTACGCAAAATAAATTGCTATTTTCAAGTCAAATAATAAATGGTCAACGAGATAATGTACTGACCAAAAATGAGAAACAGGGCG
>CBFHXS010000160.1:0-3264 GCA_965659845.1 Brumimicrobium sp. | reverse complement strand
TGCAGACTTTGACGTTTTTCTTAAGAAGCTAAATGGAAATACGGGCTCAGAAGTTTGGACATATTCATTTCCTGGAACATCTAACTTTGACCAGTGTGCTGACATAACAATTGATGCAAATGACAATGTAATAGTAGTTGGAGGTCTTGATTTCGGTTCGGGAAATCTAGATTATTTGGTCATGTCTGTAAGTAATTTGGGAGTTTTAAACTGGTCTCAACAATATTCAGCTGGTGGTTCACGTGATTTTGCAAATGCAGTAACTGTAGATGGTGCAAATAATATTTATGTGACAGGCGAAAGTAGAGCAGGAGGTAACGAACTTGATTATTATACAATTAAATATAATACAACCGGAGGTGTTCTTTGGAATTACCGCCATGACGGAAATGGTCAGGATGATAGTCCTAAAGATATTATTGTAGCTCCAGATGGTAATACCTATGTAGTAGGGGAAAGCTACAGAGGTTTGATAGACGATGATGACATGATGTTGATTAAAATTAGTACTGGAGGTACGTTCGTTTGGCAGCAAGTGTTTGGGGGTACAGATGGTGCCGAGGATAAGCCGAAAAGTCTATCTGTGGATCCATTGAATAATGTTTATGTTACAGGGAGTATAAAAAATACAGGAAATGGGGAAGATTATTATGTTGCTCGTTTTCGTCCAAACGGAAATTTACATTGGGATTATACCTACCAATCAGCAACAAATGGGTTTGATGAGGCTAGAGGATTGAGAATAAATTCAAACTATGAATTGTATGTATCTGGATATTCAAATTTATCAAGTTCTTCAGATGATTATTTTACAGTGCGTCTAGATACAGTAGGTAATGAAATTTGGACGAAAAGATTTGATGGTCCAGCTTCTAATAGTGATCAAATGACAGCATTTGAAATCGATGATTTTGGAAATATTTTTGTTACAGGTTCTTCTTCGGGAACTGGTACACTAAGAGACTATAGTACAATTAAGTACTGTCAGTTGGAAACAATTGCTTCTCCGGATGATACAATTTGTATTGGTGAATCCTCTCAGTTAAATGCTTCTGGAGGAACAAATTACCAATGGCAACTTGTTACAGGTGATCCAATCACGGCAGGAAATTTCTCTTGTACGAATTGTCCTAATCCGATCGCTTCACCAGATTTAACTTCAGTATATACTGTTAGCTCTGAAAATGGCTCAGGTTGTATAGATTTTGATACTGTGGTGGTAGTTGTTAATCCACTTCCAGGGCCAGTAATTACACCAAATGGACCTACAGAATTTTGTGATGGAGGTTCTGTGAATTTGACTGCTGATGCTTCTGCTTCTTACGATTGGAATACAGGTGAGAATGCTCAGACAATCACTGCTGATACTGCGGGTATTTACTCTCTAACAGTAACTGATGCAGATGGATGTCAGAACTCAACGAATGTTGAAGTTACAGTATACACTATTCCAACTGTTGATGGAGGACAAGACAGGTTCAGATGTCCCGGAGATTCAATTCTTTTTGACGCATCAGGTGCAGACATTCATACATGGTACTCAATTCCTGGAGGAACTATTATTGGGCAAAATGGAGATTACTTCACACCAGGTGCTACTCAAGATATTGAGGTAAGAGGTGTCTCTACAGACGGATGTGAAGATAGAGATACAATAACGGTAACTATTTTTCCTTTTCCTACTCAAGTAGAGATTACACAAGGTATGGGTGACTTCCTCTTTGTAAATACAAATGACGGTGATGTTGAATGGTTCTTTGATGGAGCTAACACGGATTCGATAGGAACATCTTTCTTATTCGATACAACACTTTATTGTAACGGATTGTATGAAGTGGTTTATACGGATGAGAATGGTTGTCAAACAGAAAATGAATTGACAATATCTGGAGAGGTTTGTGAAGACACTACTATAAATGTTATAGAAAATTCACTTGAGCAGTTTGAATTGTTCCCAAATCCAACGTCAGGATCTTTTACTTTGATATTTGAGAGCAATGAACAGCGTTCAATTACCATTTACTCAATGACGGGTAAACTCATTCAAGAGAAGTCAATAATAAATGATTCGGTTGATATAGACTTAATTTATGTTGAAACTGGAACATATTTAGTAACAATAGTTTCGGACAGAGGAGTCATGAAGCAACGTGTTGTCAAACGATAGATACTTAAAGATTTTTTGTATAAACCGTTGAATGAATATTCAGCGGTTTTTTTGTTTTAGAAATTGAGAATATTTATTAAGTCCTCCTTAATCTCAGGCTTGAAAAGGTCATGTCCATAGGGCAAAACAGTTAATGACTGTTTTCTATTAAGCGCCTCTAAAAACCTAATAGCACTTTTGATCGTTATGATCTGATCGTATTTCCCCATAATTAATCTGAATTCAATTCCAGTATCGTCTAAGGCTGACTTGATGTCCTTATTCGAAGGTCTTAGCTTTCTAAAACTTCTCCATGACTTATGAGCTAAAGATAAACGCTCCTGGTCTTCTGTATAATAACCTAAGAAATCTACAATTTTCGGGCGAATAATTTTTGCGTTGGCTAAAGCTCTGGAAATAGACATCAGTTCCTGAGGTTTTCGAACCCATCTTTTGAAAAGTCCACGAGCCCACCATCTTCTTTGAGACCAACTGTAAAAATTTGTATCGTTCAGTCCGTCTGGGGCTAAAAGGTTTAGGCTGAGCACTTTATTTTTGAATCGTGGATAAGCGCTAAGCGTAAACCTTCCCCCTTGACTATATGCAACCCAATGAAATTTATGAACCTTTTCTTTTTCGAATAATTTTTCTAACAATTTTTCAACATCCTCAGTAGTGATTAAATTATCATATATTCTCGAGTCGTCAAATGTTGAATCGCCATGTAAAAACAAGTCTATTGAAATCACTTTTCGATCTTGATTGGCAAGGAACTTGAAATCTAAAGAACTCCTTCCGTGCCCATGAAAGCAGAGTATAGCAGTTTTTCCTTCGCCAAAAACGTGATATGACAGCTCCATGTCTAGGTATGAAATTGATCTTTTGATTTGATCTTTTGAACTTGTCATTCTTACTTGTAGTTTTATGTACAGTAGATAATAATGCTTTTTGTACTCCTTTTTATGCGTAAAAAAGGTATTTAATTACTATGCGCGCCTATAAAAGTAGTAAAAATGAATTAAATTTGCGTCCAATTTGTAACGTGCTTTATTAATCCTGTATAAAGAGAAATTGGAATGCCTAGAAACGAAAAAATAAACTCGATTTTAATTATTGGA
>CBFHXS010000159.1:0-3381 GCA_965659845.1 Brumimicrobium sp. | reverse complement strand
CTTTACAAATGAAGGAATGATCGTTGAAAATTCATTGACTGGAGAATTTCAAGGTGATGTACAAATAAAATCACTTTTAAAACAGCACAATGCACCAGACTACCCTTTTGAACAAATCGGTCAAGAATCATCAACTTCTTCTCCAGAACATTATAAAGAAGAAGTAGAAAAAGCCATTGAACATGTTAAACGTGGTGATGTTTTTCAATTGGTTCTCTCAAGAAGATTCAGTCAACCATTCATAGGTGAAGACTTTGAAGTCTATCGTCAATTGAGAAGATTAAATCCCTCGCCATACTTGTATTATTTTGACTTTGAAGCTTACAGATTGATGGGCTCATCACCTGAGGCACAATTGAGAGTGAAAGATCGTGAGGTTGAAATTCACCCTATCGCTGGCACAGTAAAAAGAACTGGAAATTTGGAGGAAGATGAAGCCAATGCTTCAAATCTACAGCAGGATGAAAAAGAGAATGCTGAGCACATGATGCTTGTTGATCTCGCTCGAAATGACCTAAGCAAACATTGTAGCCATGTTAAAGTTGACCGACTCAAAGACGTTCAGTATTTCAGTCATGTAATCCACCTCGTTTCTGTAGTTACTGGGAAACTAGAAAAAGCGTCTCCACTTGAAGCTTTCTTCGATACATTCCCTGCTGGGACGTTATCAGGAGCACCAAAACCAAAAGCTCTAGAACTCATTTCAAAGTATGAAGATGAACCTAGAGAGTATTATGGCGGTGCAGTCGGCATAATCGGATCTGACCGATCATTGAATATGGCAATCGTAATTCGATCTATTATATCACAATCTAATGTACTTCATTATCAAGCTGGAGCAGGAATCGTATTGGACTCCAAACCAGAAAGTGAACTCGCAGAAGTAGATAATAAACTGAATGCGATTCGAAAAGCCATAGCGGCGACTACTCAACACCAAAATCAACTAGCAGTATGAAGTTTTGTGTAATTGATAACTACGATTCATTCGTTTTCAACCTTGTAAGATACATGAGGGAAAATGAGAATATAGAACAAGTAGATGTATTTCGGAATGATGAAGTTGATCACGAAAGTTTGAATAACTATGACGGATTTCTGCTGTCACCGGGTCCGGGTATTCCTTCTGAAGCAGGTGACTTAATGAAGATCATCGAATTTGTGGAACAAAACAAAAAGCCTCTACTAGGAGTATGCCTCGGCTACCAGGCAATCGGAGAGCACTATGGAGTTCAATTAGCACCAGCACCAACAATTATGCATGGAAAGTCTTCAGTGATTGCAGTGGACCCTGAAACAACGCTTTATCGTTCGCTAGATAAATCTCAAGAAGTTGGCCGCTATCACAGTTGGCATTTAAAGAACACTTTTCCTGACTCACTTTTGGTTACGGGAAAAAAGGAAGACCTCGTAATGTCTTTCGAGCACAAAGAGCTTCCGCATATGGGTGTGCAATATCACCCTGAAAGTTTATTAACGCCTAATGGTAGAACAATGATCAATAACTGGATAATATCATGCAAGAACAAATAAAAAACGTATTAAATAAAGCAACACTTTCTGAAAGTGAAGCTTACAACTCACTCCTTCGCATAGCTGATGGAGGTATACCCGATGAACAGATTGTGGCATTTATGATCGCCCTGCAATCAAGACCTATAGCTGTTGAAGAAGTAAAGGGTTTCAGAAAAGCACTCCTTGAACTGGCTGTACCTGTGAAGCTGGACGGATCAAATGCAATTGATCTTTGCGGAACTGGTGGCGATGGCAAGAACACTTTCAACGTAAGTACAACAAGTGCTTTCATTCTAGCAAGTATGGGGTATAGAGTCATTAAGCATGGAAACTACGGAGTTTCGTCATTATGCGGTTCGTCAAATGTGCTCGCAGAACTCGGTGTGGAATTCTCAAATGATTCTAGATTATTACAGCAGCAATTGGAAGAATTTAACTTATGTTTTTTACACGCACCGCTCTTCCATCCTGTTATGAAGCAAGTTGCACCACTTCGTAAAAATCTTGGGATACCAACATTCTTCAATATCATGGGACCTTTAGTTAATCCTGTTCAGCCAGATTATCAGCTCACAGGAGTATTCAATATGGGGGTAGCTCGTGTCTATCATCACACCTTACGTGAACATCGAAAAAACTACGGAGTCGTGTATGGTTTGGATGGATATGATGAGATTACCCTCACAGGAGATGCTCGTGTGTTTTCCAATACTGAAGACGAAATTATCAATGCAGAACGATTAGGGATTCTACGCGTTAATCCAAGCGCAATTTATGGAGGTGACACCCCAGCTGAGGCAGCAAAAATCCTAAGTAATATTTTAAAAGGAAAGGGAACATTGGAGCAACATCATGTTGTGGCCGTAAACTGTGCCAAAGCCATAAACATTATGGATGGAACTGATTTAACATTAGCCTTTGAAAGAGCTCTAGCTCATATAGAATCAGGTGAGGCCATCAAAACATTAGAAAAACTAGCGCATCAAAAAACAATGGCATGAATATATTAGATGAAATAATCGCCCATAAGAAAGAGGAAGTAGCCGTTCTAAAAAAGAGCGTTAGTCTAAAAACCTTCGAAAAGTCTCCTCTTTTCACTCGACCAATAAATTCGCTTGCTCAAAGAATCAAGGAGCAAGACTTTGGCATTATCGCAGAGTTTAAAAGAAAGTCACCTAGCGCAGGAGCATTGAACGAAACAAACAACATTGTTGAGTATGTTCAGCAGTATGTTGATGCGAATCCGGCAGGATTGTCGGTACTTACCGATAAGCACTATTTTGGAACCTCTACCAACGACTTCATAACGTTACGCAGCGCTTTTGACCTGCCGATGTTGCGCAAGGAGTTTATTGTTGATGAATTTCAATTGTTCGAGTCTAAAGCAATGGGAGCAGATTGTATCTTGTTAATCGCAACTGTATTGACTAAAGAAGAATTACTTCAGTTTTCAATAATGGCCAAGACTCTGGGTATGGAGGTACTTGTCGAAGTCCACCACCTTTCTGAACTGAGCAAAGTTCCAGAACAAATAGATATTATCGGTGTCAACAATCGAGATCTAGATCGTCAGATTACAGATATTTCTATCAGTAAGTCCTTAGCAGAATATCTCCCTGTTGAACCAATACGAATAACAGAGTCGGGTATCAAAACTGCTGAAGAGGTTAAATCACTTGCTGAAATAGGTTATCGGGGAGCACTGATTGGCGAATCAATTGTTAAAAGTGAATCTCCTAAGACAGTTATTGAACGCTTAAAAAGTAAATTAGAAACATTATGCTTGTAAAAGTCTGTGGAATAAAAAACCAGGAGGATCTTGATCAGCTCAGTCAATTCAAAGAGCTTGACATGATTGGCTTCATT
>CBFHXS010000158.1:0-3415 GCA_965659845.1 Brumimicrobium sp. | reverse complement strand
GGTATGAATGAAATGCGCAACTTCAAAGACGAGTATTTATCGCTGGAGGTATTGCTTTTCTCTTTAATGGATGCCAATGATCAGGTATCGCGATTGATGAAGGACAATAATTTTAATAAATCTAACTTAAAACAAGCTATCATGAAATTAAGAGATGGAGAGTCTGTTGATTCAAAGGGCAAAGATGGAACCTACAAATCATTAGACAAATTCGCTAACAATCTAAACGAAATGGCGAAGAATGGTAAACTCGACCCAATTATTGGTCGAGATGAGGAAATTCGTCGTGTTCTTCAAATATTAACGAGACGAACAAAGAACAATCCTATCATGATCGGCGAGCCTGGTGTTGGTAAAACAGCGATTGCAGAGGGGATTGCTCAACGTATTGTAAGTGAAGATGTTCCAGAAAACTTAAAAAGTAAGACCGTATACGCGCTAGATATGGGCGCTCTAGTTGCTGGTGCTAAATTCAAAGGTGAATTTGAAGAGCGATTAAAATCAGTGGTGAATGAAGTAAAAAAATCAGATGGGGAAATCATTCTTTTCATAGATGAAATTCACACCTTAGTCGGAGCAGGTGGAGGCGGTGAAGGCGCTATGGATGCAGCAAACATACTCAAACCTGCACTTGCAAGAGGAGAATTGAGAGCAGTTGGTGCAACAACTCTCGATGAGTATCAAAAACACTTCGAAAAAGATAAAGCCTTAGTGCGAAGGTTTCAGACTGTATTGATTGACGAGCCATCAACGGAGGATGCAATCTCAATACTGAGAGGTATTAAAGAGAAATATGAGAATCACCATAAGGTATTAATTAAAGATGATGCAATAATTCAAGCTGTAGAATTATCTCAGCGCTATATCACAGACAGACAGTTGCCTGATAAAGCAATTGACCTCGTTGATGAAGCTGCTTCAAAGCTTAGAATGGAGATCAACTCTAAACCTGAAGAACTGGATGAAATCGAACGAAAAATTATGCAGCTTGAGATTGAACGGGAAGCCATCAAACGAGAAAATGATAAACACAAGCTTGCAAACCTAAAAGCTGAACTTGCCAACCTCACTGAGCAACGTGATGAATTTATGGCAAAATGGAAAGCTGAAAAAGATGTCATTGATACCGTTCAGACGGCTAAAGAAGAGATTGAACAAGTTAAACTTGAAGCCGATCAAGCAGAAAGAGCTGGTGACTACGGCAAGGTGGCTGAGTTACGCTATGGTAAAGTTAAAGAGCTCGAGGCTACCATTGAAGAAGGAAAGAAAAGTCTTGCTGAACTTCAGGCAAACAGCAAAATGATAAAAGAAGAAGTTGACGCTGAAGAGGTCGCCGATGTTGTTTCTAAATGGACAGGGATTCCTGTATCAAAAATGCTTGAAAGTGATCGTGCCAAACTGCTTCGTCTAGAAGATGAGTTAAGAAAACGAGTTGTTGGGCAGGAAGAGGCAATCGAAGCCGTTTCAGATGCGGTACGTAGAAACAGAGCTGGACTTCAAAACCCAAATAGACCGATTGGATCATTCTTATTCATGGGTACTACAGGGGTAGGTAAAACAGAACTAGCAAAGACATTGGCTCAATATTTATTCAACGATGAAAATTCGATGACAAGAATTGATATGAGTGAGTATCAAGAAAAGCATAGTGTCAGCAGATTAGTTGGTGCTCCTCCAGGATATGTAGGATACGATGAAGGAGGGCAATTAACTGAAGCAGTTCGAAGACGCCCCTACTCGATTATTCTATTGGATGAAATTGAAAAAGCACATCCAGATGTCTTCAACATTCTTTTGCAAGTTCTGGATGACGGAAGACTTACAGACAATAAAGGTCGATTGGTAAACTTCAAGAATACGATTATCATCATGACAACGAACATGGGAGCGGATATAATTCAGAATAACTTTAATTCTATTACAGATGCTGAAATACCTGCCGCGAAGGAGCGAACTCAAATGGAATTATTTGAGTTTTTGAAAACGCAGATTCGACCAGAGTTTTTAAATCGTATCGATGAAAATATTTTATTCACGCCTCTCACAAAGGAGGATATAAAAGAAATCGTAACAATTCAATTGAACAGCTTAAGGATACGACTTGATGAGAATAATATCAATTTGTTTATCAAAGAAGATGTTATTGATTGGATTGCTGAAACAGGTTTTGACCCTCACTTTGGGGCTAGACCAGTAAAAAGAGTTATTCAGAAAAGTATTCTGAATGAACTTTCTAAAGATCTACTTGCTCAGAAAGTAGACACTTCTAGCAATGTCGTTGTAGACATGTTTGACGGAAAAGTAGTGTTCAGAAAACCAATTTCTGAAGAGGAAGAGCAGGAACAAGTTTACTAGTAACAAATAGTACACAAAAAGCCCTTGCGTAACTGCAAGGGCTTTTTTGTAAGGTATGGCCTATTCATACGTCAATACTATTAAATTTGATGAAGTATGAGGCTCTTATGTATGTTTCTAATTATTTCTGCTCTCTCCTATTCACAGGGACCTATCGATGGTTTTTTCAAAGGTGAGGGTAATGCAGACTTCGCAATTGGTCTAGGCTTTAATAGGTCCAACGATTATACAGGAGGACCAGACAGTACCTACAGACAGTCATACGGAGCAGAACAAATTGGAATATTCGGACAATATGGAATCTCTAATAATCTAGATGCTGTAATTTCAGTACCTTTTGTTTTTGGACAATCAGAAAATAAATTTCAAGATCTTGGCATCCACCTAAAGTTTAGACCCTTCAATTACAAATGGGGAAATAATGAGTGTGCGATTATAGCCTCAGGTGGAGTAAGTTTCCCTGCATCAGACTATCAAGCTGATGTGTCTGGAGCTCTTGGCCGGAGGGAGAAAAAGGTTCCGTTTAGATTCATCACTCAGGCCAAATTCAATTCAGGTTTATTTATCAATTTTACAGGAGCATATTTCATTCGATTTGATCAAATTGAGAATACAATTCTTACTGAATATCAAGAGATACAGCCCTCTTTCAACCCACAACAACCGAGTGACCACTTCTCTATAATGCTAAGAGGAGGATGGGCTTCTTCACACAACTTCATCGAAATATTCGCTGAATACCAAAACACACTCGGTGGAATAGATTATAAAACAGGTATTAATCAACCGATCCAATTGTACGAAGTAGATTTCCTCAAAATAGGCGGAACATACTACTATGGCGGGGAAAATAATGGAATTGCGATTAACACTGCGTTCATACCTTCGCTTCGCAGAAATATCGGAAACATATTCTTTGCTGGAGTTTCATTCATATTGAAATACAGACCCGAATAGATTGACATCGAAATGTATATCTTTGCTTGAAAAGAGATCGGTTGAAGATAAAACTCACCATATTATTCTATTTAATTCTAGGCGTACTTACTATTTTCTTTTT
>CBFHXS010000157.1:0-3465 GCA_965659845.1 Brumimicrobium sp. | reverse complement strand
ATTGGCTTCATTCACGTACCTGAATCTCCTCGTTATGTAGGGAAAGCCATTTCAAAACCGAATATTGACCAAAAAGTTGTTGGTGTATTCAAGAATTCTAAGCGAAAAGAAATACAAGCAGCGCATGAAAGAATGTCTTTTGACTTCATTCAACTGCACGGTGACGAGAGCCCTGAATTTTGTGATCAAGTAACATCAATTGCTCCCGTGATCAAAGCTTTCTCTATAAAAGATTCAAGTTCATTTGAGAAGATGAAAACTTACGAAGATTCATGTGAATACTTTTTATTCGATACTCCATCGAAATTAGGTGGAGGCAGCGGAAAGCAATTTGATTGGTCAGTACTGGAAGGTTATCATGGCTCTACGCTATTTCTGTTGAGTGGAGGAATTGGACCAAACGATTTTGAACCAGTATTGAATATTAAACACCCGAAACTAGTTGGAATAGATATAAACAGCCGGTTTGAAACACAACCTGGCAAAAAAGACACAGCACTTATTCAAGCATTTTTAAACGAATTGAATCATGAAATCCATAGTTGAAACAGATGAATTAGGTTTCTACGGAACCTTTGGTGGAGCATATGTTCCAGAGTTACTACACCTGGCGGTTGAGGAATTGAAAAACGCCTACTATCAGTACAAAGATGATCCTGAATTCTTGGCGGACTTCAAGGCGTTGCTTTCTGATTATGTGGGTCGCCCAACTCCACTTTACTTCTCTAAAAAATTATCAGAAAAATACGGTGGGAAGATCTACCTTAAACGAGAAGACCTTTGCCATACAGGAGCACATAAGATCAACAATACAATAGGTCAAATATTGCTAGCGAAACGATTGAATAAGACTCAAATCGTGGCAGAAACAGGAGCAGGACAGCACGGTGTGGCTACTGCAACGGTTTGTGCATTGCTCGGAATGGAGTGTATCATCTACATGGGTGAGAAAGATATGGAACGTCAAGCTCCGAACGTTCAGCGCATTGAATATTTAGGAGCTAAAGTTATTCCTGCGGTGAGTGGAAGTAAAACGTTAAAGGATGCAACGAACGAAGCAATCCGTCATTGGATCAATAACCCCGATACTTTTTATTTGATTGGTTCCGTTGTTGGTCCGCACCCCTATCCTTCTATGGTTGCTTATTTTCAAGCGGTGATCAGTGAGGAGATTAAAACTCAATTGAACGAGAAGGAAGGAAAGTCAGATCCGGATAAGGTGATTGCTTGTGTTGGAGGCGGAAGTAATGCAGCAGGTGCATTTTATCATTTCTATGATACCCCCGATGTAGAACTTATTGCAGTTGAAGCTGGAGGTTTTGGAGCTGACTCTGGAAAGTCGGCAGCGACTGCACAATTAGGCAAGCCAGGAGTTATACACGGTAGCTATACCTTACTGATGCAAGATGAGTTTGGTCAGATTACTGAACCTCATTCCATATCAGCTGGTTTGGACTACCCTGGAATAGGACCATTACATGCAGAGACCATCAATTCTGGTCGTGTAAAATGTGTTGCAGTCAATGATGATGATGCGTTAGCACATGCATCCCACCTGGCAAAATCGGAAGGGATTATCGCTGCACTCGAAACAGCTCATGCACTTGCTGCGCTGGATCAAATTGAAATCAAACCTGAAGAGATAATAGTCATCAACCTATCAGGTCGCGGAGATAAAGACATGGCGACATTAACAAAACACAAAGCATAATGAAAAAACAAATCAGCATATTTACAACAGCTGGATATCCTAAGATTGATAGCTTAAATGCCCAACTTGATGTATTTGAAGCGAACGACATTGATTTCTGTGAAGTGGGTATTCCATTTTCTGATCCCATGGCCGATGGTCCTACAATTCAAGAAACGAGTATGAAAGCAATTGCTAATGGAATGAATATTGACCTGATATTCACACAACTTTCTGACAGAAAATCGAGTACACCCATTTACTTGATGGGATATTTAAACCCTATTGTTCAATACGGTATGGAGAACTTCCTTCAAAAGTGCACTCTTAACAATATCAGTGGGTTGATTCTACCAGATGTTTCGATGGAAATATATGAGCGCAACTATAAAGAAGCATTTGAAAAATTTGACATCCCTTTATGCTTTTTAGTGACTCCTCGGACTACAGATGATCGCATCAAAAGAGCTGCAGAACTTTCAAAAAATGGATTTCTATATCTCGTTTCGACCAATCAGATTACGGGTGGTGAAGGCAACTCTGATGAGGAATTACAAGACAGATATGAAGCGGTCAAAACACTTGCAGTTGATACCAAAGTAATGATCGGTTTTGGAATACATGACCGAGCTTCATTTGACTCAAAAACAAAGCATGTTGATGGCGGAATTATCGGATCAGCATTCCTTCGGGCGTTGAATGATGGAAAAGAACAAGCATTTTTAACTGAAATCACTGGTAAGGATATAAAAATCGCCAATTTTGCTGATAAATGAATACTAACAAAGTAAAAGAACTCATTAAATCTGAGCAGAAGGCTGCTGATCTATTTGAAACAATGGAATTGAGAAACCTGATATGTCCAGGGATTACAGAAAAGGAACTTAATAAAGCTGTTTATTCTTTAGCTTTTGAGTTATACGGTATCAAGAAGTTCTGGCATAAACGCATCGTAAGATCGGGAAAGAATACAGTTCTACCCTACAGTGAAAATCCACCTGATTTGGTCCTTCAGAAAGATGATATCCTTTTTCTTGATTTTGGACCGGTATTCGATGAATGGGAAGCCGACTTTGGAAGAACGTATGTCATTGGTGAAGATCCTAAAAAAATCAAGCTTAAAAATGACATAGCTGAAGCTTGGAAAGAAGGTGAAGCATACTTCATTAAACATCGCGAAACAATCACAGGAGCTGAATTCTACGCATTTACAGAGAATCTTGCTAAAAAATACGGCTGGAGTTATGGAAACGAACATTGTGGTCACCTCATCGGTAACTTTCCGCACGAGCAAATTGAAGGTGAAGAAACGATCAATTACATTCACCCCGAAAATTACCTAAAAATGCATCGTAAAGGAAAAGATGGTGAGCAACTCCATTGGATCTATGAGATTCATTTTGTGGATGAAGAGGAGGAGATTGGTGGATTCTTCGAACAATTGATGGCATATCCGTTATGCTAAAGTGAATAAAATACATCTCGTAACCCTTTCTAAAACATAAGTTATATTCATAGTAAAAAAAATCAATCATGAAAAAATCAATCTTTCTTATCTCTTTTACATCAATAGTTATTTTAACTGCGTTTACGCTTACTTCAAAAGATCAAAAGGTAGTCATTATTGATATTGGTCATGGCGGAAAAGATCCTGGAGCCAGTGTTGAAGAGGTTTTAGAAAAAGAAGTTAATCTCCAGTTAGCTAACAAAATCAAAGCATTAAATAAAGGAAATGACTTACAACTTTTATTTACACGAAGTGGAGATCAATTTCT
>CBFHXS010000156.1:0-3519 GCA_965659845.1 Brumimicrobium sp. | reverse complement strand
ATGCTACATCAACTAGATTCATCTCCATTGACTTGTAGATATTCTGATGAATTAGAGCCATAGCCTGAACCCTATTATGGATATCCTGCAAGTCATTGTTTTTTCCATCTGAACGCATTAGATACATCTTTAGAATACTTGATATTATCTGTAGATTATTATTGACTCGATGATGAACTTCTTGGATCAGCTGCTCCCTCTTATTATTATTCTGTTTCAACTCTGAATACTGAGATGAGACAGCCTCAATAGCACGATCTAGGTCAATACTTTTCTGCTCTAGAATTGATTCTAAACGTCTCTTAATTTGGGCCAGTTCCTCATTCTCATGAATCTTAACTAGCGTTGCAACGGATATAGAAGCTAATATTTCAAATAGCTTGATGTGATATTCGTTATAAAAATTCTTTTCCGGATGTTCACTACTTATTACAGCATAAACCTCATCATTCATTTTTATTGGAACTTCAATTTCAGAACCTGCTTTGACGATGTCTTTAATATATCTAGGATCATCAGCGACATTTGCTATCAGCATAGAGTCACCACTTTCTGCCGCAATTCCGGCAAATCCTTCTCCAAAATTCAAGGTTAACTTATTAACTATTTCCTTGTTACTAAATTTGTGACCATAAGCAGCAACTTGATAGAGTAATTTTTTCTCTTTATCAACTTTATATATTACGCAGTCAACAAGGTTCAAACGAGGAGCAATTTCATTTACCAAAAGCCCAAAAACATCACTTTCTGTTTTTGAGTTTTCCAGAATTTTACTACCAAAATGGATGATCTCTAGAATAGAACTGAAGCCTTTCTCGGCCTCTAATTTACTTAGATTTAGGTTATTTTTTTTCTTGTCAAACATGGTCTAGCAAAAAGCAAGTTAAATAGAAATTGCTATATAGCTAAACATATTTATTCAAATAATAAAGTTTTTCGACGAATTACATCTTTTCATCGTTCTTTAGCTCATTATCGATGTTCCTGTTCTTACCAATAACCACACCCAATTGAAGTTCATGAATGTAGTTTGAACTTCTTTGCACTTCACCCATTGCAACATCGTAAGCATATCCAAACGTAAACCTTTGGGCGAAGTTTAATCCAACAGCAAGATTCAATGCATCATTGAATCGATATGACATATTTGCCCAATATCGTCCTTGATAAGTCGCTTTAACACCCAGATTGAAAGAAAGTGGCGCGTTCCCTATAATCTGTGCCATAAAATGGGGTTGAACAACAACATCAGTTGTCTTTATTGGCAGGTCATACATTCCATATATGAACCAGTGACGACCAAATTGAGATTGTGTTACTACCTGATCAACGACTAGATCATTTTTTAATAGTTGAGTGCTAGAAACACCAAAATGAAAACGCTCACCGTAAAAAGCAATTCCTGCGTTAAGGTCGAATATTGTTTGATTAGAATTATTTGCTAAAAAGTTACTGTACTGAACATCATCTTGATCCAAAAGTACTACTTTATCACTTCTAATACCTAGGTTAGACAAACCAGCACTCATACCCAAACTCAGCATTGTCTTCTTTGAAAAACGCAGGTGATAAGCGTAGCTAGCCATTGCACTTGTCTTTTGAAATGGACCAATTTGATCCGACATCATTCGCCCCCCCATAACGTGTTTATTCTTACCAACTATTCTTTGAGGACTTTCGAAAGTAGATGTTCTATCAACATTAAACTCATCAATTACTTCATTTCTATCATTGAAGCTAATTTCAGAGTGACCTGTAGCAAAGAAGCTCTGGGGTGTACCCTCTATTCCAAGCCATTGCCTTCTGTAACCAATGTCGAACTTTATTGTTTTTGTCAATCCTCCAGCAGCAGGATTAAAAAAGAACGTGTTATTATAATACTGCGAAAATTGAGATTCCTGCTGAGAGAACCCAGTCATAAACAATCCAAAAATGAATACTATTCCTATTATTTTTTTCATAATGCTCTTCTTATCTGACGATGCTAATTGGTCCTTTTATCTCAGTTCCATTATCGTCATTTAATAAAATTCTATAGAAGTAAGTCCCTACTGGCAATTCTCGCCCCTCATTCATTAGAGTTCCATTCCAAGGAAATTCATAACCGATCGACTCAAATACTAAATTCCCCCATCTATTCACAATCTTTACTTCGGCTTCAGGAAACAAAATATTCAGGTTCTCTAATACAAATAAATCATTTTTTCCATCCTCATTTGGAGTGATCATAGTAGGGATTATAGGGTCGTATTCGCCACATTGCGCACCTATAACAATTACAGTGTCCAATGTCGTAGGGCAAACGTTATGCCCTTGTCCGAATACAATAATATTTTCCCCTCCACTCAAATTGGTAAATGTAGGTGTCGATGTAGTTGAGTTGGAAATATCTGCACTTCCAGAAATAACGTACCAAATTGTACTGATACCAAATGGGCTTGGAGTACCTTCGAGAACAAAAGGGCCACCAGTTAAACAGATGGTAGTATCTTCGGTGTAAATTTGAGCGTCTTGCTTAACAAATACTGACAATGTATCAGATGTAGATGGACATGTACCATTAGTAATTGTCCAAGCCAGGTTATTCCAGCCTCCATTTAAATCAAAAGCTACAGTATTAGGGGAGCTGTCATCTAAAAAGGACACTCCATCCAATGAAGACCACATACCTGAACCAGATGAAGGCTGATTTGCTGAAATAGCTATAAGTGTATCTCCACAAACAAATAGTGAATCTTGTGTACTTGCAGGCAACGGCTGTTCATAAACTTCGATAGTAACTGAATCTGAAAGACTTCCACACGATGTGGACGAAATTGTCCAAACAAAAGTATTCTCTCCATAAGTCATATTGTTGGCTCCTGTATTATTCGCAAACAAGTTATTTACTATTCCTCCACCTTGAGAAACTGACCATTCACCTGTTCCATTAGAAGGAGCATCTGCATTTAAAGGAATACTTGTACCTTCGCAAAGACCAGTATCAATAGAGTTTATTGATGGAACATCAGGGTACTCTAAAATTTCGATGGTAAACGAACAAGAACCTACATTACCCGAAGAATCGACAACTTCATAAGATTGAGTTGTAATTCCAATTGGAAATTCATCACCTGATGTAAATCCACTAACATCAGTTTGAGTTAAAACAAAACCTGAACAGTTTTCAGTGATGACAGGATCTGGATAATTAACAATAGGGTCACATGTAGTTATGTTTGCTGGGCAATCAATCATTGGAGATACTGTCTCATTAACTATTAGGAAAAACGAACATGTATCTGAATTTCCGGAATCATCAGTTGCTAAAAGCATAACCTCATGTGTTCCTGTTCCTAAAGACGTTCCTACTGCAGGGAGTTGAGTTACTGTTGGATTAGGGCAGTTATCAGAAACGGTCGCTGAAGAAGTAAAGTCAGTAATAGTATAATCACAACTTGTACCATTATTAACTATCTGATTGGCTGGACAAGATATAGTTGGAGCCAACTGATCATCAGGAATAACATCAACTAGACA
>CBFHXS010000155.1:0-3542 GCA_965659845.1 Brumimicrobium sp. | reverse complement strand
ATTAGAATTCCGCAAGGCTTTCTCAAAATTATTCAAAATCATCGAACGAAGATCTAGCGCTTCAATGATACTCTTCATAGGCATAGAATTAACGATCAAGCCCTCATTACCAAAGAAGTTCGTTTGTGCACCGGTAGCAATAACCAAGTGATTATACGACAGTTCATCATTGTGCAGATAAATCTTATTCTCTTTTGGATCAATCTTCGTTACCTCGCCAAGTCTGAAAAAGACATTTTTCGCTTTTTTAAAGATCTTTCGGATGGGGTAAGCAATCGACTCAGATTCTAAAACTGAAGTAGCAACTTGATACAACAACGGTTGAAAGGTATGGTAATTATTCTTATCAATGATTACGACCTGAACATCTTTATTTTTCAATGTCTTGGCAAGCTGAACACCTCCGAATCCTCCTCCTATGATAACAACTCTTGCTTTCTTATTATGAGGAATATCAATGACCATAGTAGGATATTTATTATTTGAATAGCTACAACACTTTAAATATAACCATTATACGTTATATTATTTTGATTTTCTCAAGAAACTGTAAAACAGTCACCTGAGGTATTACTTGCTTCATTTTGATTAATTATTAGTCATTATAATGATTAATAATTAATTTTGTATCCGAAGAAATGATTAATATACATTCAAAATACAGTATAAAATATGGAGTGAAATCAATTCGCTGGATTCTAGAATGGGCGAAATACAATAGGTATGAAAATGTCGCTATTACTGACATTAACAGTACAACTGCTATACTAAGTTCTATTAAGTTATCACAAGAAATTGACACAAAGATCATAGCAGGTGCAGATATAAGAAACGGAATAGATCAGAAATACATACTAATTGCTAAAAACAATCGGGGATTTCACGAAATAAATACATATATATCCCATCATCTTCATAAAAACCTACCATTCCCAGATCGTACAGATTATTTACCTAACTGTATAGCTGTATACCCGCTAGAGAACGCTCCTGAAGTATTTAGGAATGATGAATACCTCGGCATTCGTCCTTGTCAAGTAAATAAATTGAATAATGACCATAAAAGCAATTTAGACAAAATGGTCATTCTGCAAACGATGACATTTGAGAACAAAAGAGAATTTAACGCTCATCGGCTCTTACGTGCAATAGATAAGAATTGTGTACTGTCTAAGCTACCTACCAATGAGCAGGCTAAAGATCGAGATCATTTTATTTCAAAAAAAGAACTTTATGATTCTTATAAATATTTTCCAGAAATTATAACACGTACAGAGAATATCATGAATTCTTGCCATGTCAATTTCAGTTTTGGAGATGAAGTTGAAGCTCAAAATATTCAAACATACACGGGATCAAAATCACAGGACAAGCGACTAATTGAATCCTTATGTCAACAAGGATTACCAAAAAGATACCCTACCGTAAACCAAGTCATAAAAGATCGTATCCATCGTGAAATTGACGTGATCGAAAAGAAGGATTATCTCGCTTACTTTCTGGTGACTTGGGACATCATCAACTACGCTACCTCAAAAGGATATTTTCATGTAGGACGAGGCAGCGGAGCCAACAGTATTGTCGCTTATTTACTAGGCATAACAGATGTTGACCCTTTGGAGCTTGACCTCTACTTTGAACGCTTCATCAATGTATATCGTAAAAATCCTCCAGACTTTGACATTGATTTCTCATGGAAAGAGCGTGACGAGGTTACACGATATATTTTTAAACGATTTCCAAACGCAGCCTTACTTTGTACCTATAACACATTTAAATATAGAGCCACTGTTCGTGAGCTAGGTAAGGTCTTTGGGCTTCCGAAATCAGATATTGATATATTAAGTCGTGGGAAATATAACATTAGTCAACTAGATGAAATGAGTCAACTCGTACTCAAATACAGCAGTTATATAGAAGGACTCCCCTCCCACCTCAGTGTCCATTCAGGAGGAATAATTATTAGTGAAAGACCGACAACATGGTTTAGTGCTACATTTCTACCCCCAAAAGGATTTCCTACGACGCAGTTTTCTATGCTTGAAGCCGAGGATGTAGGACTGTATAAGTTTGATATTTTAAGTCAACGCGGATTGAGCAAGATACACGAAAGCATTGAAATCATAAAGTACAATCAACCGGAAAAGAAGATTCATGACATTCATGATGTGACACACTTCAAGGAAGACCCTAATGTTTGCGCATTGCTTCAGAACGGTGAAGCAATGGGCTGTTTCTACGTTGAATCACCCGCAATGCGACAGTTAATGAAGAAACTAAAAACCAAGACTTATCTGGAACTCGTTGCTGCTAGTTCCATCATTCGACCAGGGGTTTCTGATTCAGGAATGATGAGAGAATATATACTAAGACACAAAAGCAAAGAACGCAGAAAAACTGCGCATCCTGAACTCTTGAAAATCATGCCCGAAACTTACGGTGTAATGGTCTACCAAGAAGATGTGATCAAAGTGGCTCACCTTTTTGCCGGTCTTACCCTGGACGAAGCGGACGTTTTAAGGAGAGGGATGTCAGGAAAATATCGATCTCGAAAAGAATTTCAAGTGATCAAACAAAAGTTCTTTGCGAACTGCACAGAAAAAGGATACGGAGACCAGGTAACAAAGACTATCTGGAAACAGATTGAGAGTTTTGCGGGCTATGCTTTTTCAAAAGGCCACTCTGCCTCTTATGCAGTAGAAAGCTTCCAAAGCTTATACTTGAAAGCCTATTTCCCCATAGAATATATGGTTGCTACCATCAATAATTTTGGAGGATATTACCGGACTGAATTCTACATTCACGAAGCCAAAAGAAAAGGTGCTAAAATAGAACCTCCTTGCGTTCAAAAGAGTCATTGGCAAACGATCGTACAAGGAAACACCATCTACCTTGGATTCAACCTAATTAATGGCATTGGTAGCAAAGACATCTACAAGCTATTAGAATATCGCAAAGTAAATGGAGCTTTTACTTCAGTTGAAGAGTTTATGAAAGGCACCTACTTGACTATCGAAAATGTACTGCTACTTATACGCATAGGGGCTTTCCGGAAAATTTCCAGCGAAAAGCAGCAATTGAAATGGCGCGTACATTTGTTTTATAAGACTAACAATAGAACCGAGAAACAACCTGAGTTATTTGAACAAAAGAATAAGGACTATACATTCCCTAGACTTCCTGTAGATAAATTGGAGCAAGCTTTTGAAGAAATGGAGCTATTGGACTTTCCCTTATGCAACCCCTTTTTATTACTTCAAGAACCTGTTAAGCCTACCATTCATGCTACTTTATTTAATGAATATGCTGGTCGAAAAATAAAAATGTATGGCTATCTCGTTTCTATCAAGAATACAAAGACCAATAGAAATGAACACATGTGCTTTGGAACATTTATAGATTATTGGGGGAACTTTTTCGAATCGGTTCACTTCCCTCCAACCATCAGAAAATTCCCTTTTCAGGGAAGAGGAATATACCAGATCAATGGAAGAGTTACTGAAGAATTTGGATACTATTCACTTGAAGTGATTCAGAGTAAA
>CBFHXS010000154.1:0-3550 GCA_965659845.1 Brumimicrobium sp. | reverse complement strand
ATAAATAGTCCGATTATATATCTCCACGTTCCCGCTGAAGAGGACATTGAATAAATCTGAATCATCAACAAAAAAGGGAGGACAATATAGATCCAACTCATAAATTGAACTGCCAATCCCTTTATAGGTTGCTCGTCGTTTGAAAACAACATTCCGATAAAAGGCAAGAATAAAATAGGGATCAGATAAAACAAGGCATCTACAGCCCACCAGTTTAATTGATTCCCTGCAATCCCTATAAATATCAAAAGACCCATTGCTATCCCGGAAACCTTGTGACCTGCTCCTGAAACAGCTTTCGGGAACAATCCATAAAACTCTACCAAACCAATTGTCATGAATATTCCAAGCAACGCAATCGTAGGCAACAATCCCCAAAGGAAAGCTCCTATTACGATTCCGACGAACATTGCGCCAGAGAGTGCTCTAACTAAGATGTTATTCATATGATTTATCGATTATGAACTTTGCTCTAACAACATCATCGCGCTGAACGTAGACTTCAATTTGACCGAAATTATTGTACGAAGAATCTCTTTTATTGATGTAAAATACCTTTATTCCTTCATCTTCAAGTTTCATAATAATCAAACGAGCAAGGTGATCTTCATTCGTTCTGAAGACCACTTGCTTATCATCAAATTCAGTCTTTTGAGGGACTATCTTTCTTATCCACGTCTTGATCTTCTTCCACATTTTTGTCTGAACTTGAATCCTCCTTACTTAACTCATCTTTGGCGTTTTCCACCTTAGCTGAATCCGCATTAGTTTCAGCATTATTCTTTTCAGATGAGTCTTCAGTTACTTCATTGACCCTACTTTCATCGGAGGATCCTTCACCTGATTTACCAGCCTCTTGAATCTTCTCTGCTGGAGTCAATTGATCCCAAGGACGTTCTCCAAAAATTGCAATCAGATCTTCTTTGAAAATCACCTCTTTTTCAAGCAATTGCTCAGCAAGTTGTGAAAGCTTATCTCTATTATCAGTTAAGATTTTCTTAGCTCTCTTGTATTGCTCCTCGATCATTTTACTTACTTCAAGATCGATTATTCTATTTGTTTCTTCAGAATAAGGTTTTGTGAACTGATTTTGACCTTGTGAGTCATAATAAGAGATATTACCAACCTCTTTATTCAATCCATACATTGAAACCATTGCATAGGCCTGTTTCGTAACTTTTTCCAAGTCACTCAATGCTCCTGTTGATATCTTGCCAAAAATTATCTCTTCCGCCGCACGACCACCTAGCGCTGCGCACATTTCATCAAGTAATTGCTCCGTAGTTGTAATACTTCTCTCTTCAGGAAGGTACCATGCAGCTCCTAGAGAGCGACCTCTTGGTACAATCGTCACCTTAACTAACGGGTGAGCATACTGAGCCATCCACGATATCGTAGCATGCCCCGCTTCATGGAATGCAATGGAACGCTTCTCCTCATTGGTAATTATCTTATTCTTTTTCTCAAGACCTCCAATAATACGATCCACAGCATCAAGGAAATCCTGCTTCTCCACAGCTTTCTTATTCTTACGAGCAGCGATAAGTGCTGCTTCATTACACAGGTTAGCAATGTCAGCTCCTGAAAAACCTGGAGTTTGCTTCGACAAAAAATCAACATCCATTCCTTTGGCCAATTTCAATGGCTTCAAATGAACTTCAAAGATTTCTTTTCTTTCTCTCAAATCCGGCATATCAACATATATCTGACGATCGAATCTTCCTGCACGCATGAGCGCCTTGTCTAGAACATCCGCACGGTTTGTTGCCGCGAGAATAATCACTCCTGAATTCGTTCCGAAACCATCCATCTCTGTAAGCAACTGATTCAGAGTGTTTTCACGCTCGTCATTAGAACCCATACTATTGTTCTTACCTCTTGCACGTCCAATAGCATCTATCTCATCAATAAATATGATTGAAGGAGCTTTTTCTTTTGCTTGCTTGAATAAGTCTCTAACACGAGAGGCTCCAACCCCTACAAACATTTCAACAAAGTCTGAACCTGATAACGAAAAGAACGGCACATCTGCTTCACCTGCCACCGCTTTTGCTAATAATGTTTTACCTGTACCGGGAGGTCCTACAAGCAATGCTCCTTTAGGAATCTTCGCTCCTAACTCCGTGTACTTCTTTGGACTTTTTAAGAATGTAACAATCTCCTCAACTTCTTCTTTTGCTCCCTCTAAACCAGCAACATCTTTGAAGGACACATCTGTTTGCTTACCCTTTTCAAAAACTTTCGCTTTAGATTTTCCAATGTTGAATAGCTGGCCTCCTGGACCTCCTCCGCCACCACCAGACATTCTTCTCATTATGAAGATCCAGATAGCAACGATTATAATTATCGGTAATAAAAAACCGAATATATCTCCAAAATAATTATGCTCTTCATCTACTCTGTAAGGAATTGCATCAAAACCTCCTTCTTTCCTGACCTCATTTATATCCTCAAACTGATTAATAAATGCTTCAGTAGATGCAATGTCAAAGCTAAACTTAGGAGATTTCGAGCCCAATGCTGTTCCAGAACTGTTTACTGTTCGTTTGATCATATTAAAATCAGAACCCGTAAAATCGCCTTGCTGGATAGCTTCTACTCCAGGTTCATTGATCTTAAAATCGACTCTTCCTACGTTCCTCCAGAGAATAACATCCTCCACAAAACCTTCATTCATTAACTGAATAAAAGTCTCCTTTGATTGAAGCTCTTTAGTTGAAGAAGAGCTCATAAAAAGCTGAACACCAATGATCGCTATACCTATTGCCGCATAAATCCAATAGATCGAATATGGATTCTTCTTTTTGTTATTATTGTTGCGGTTATTTTTATCTTGTTTTGCCATTTTCTTTCTTAATTATCCTCTACCTTGATTTTTTTACCATCTGCCCATAGGTCTTCTAACTCATAATATTCTCGTAATTCTTTGTAGAATATATGAACGACAACATTAACGTAATCAAGCAAGACCCATTGTGCATTATTCTTTCCTTCTTTGTGCCAAGGTTTTTCTTTCAACTCTTTCCGAGTCAAGCGAATGATAGAATTGGATATACCTTCTATTTGCGTTGGAGAATCACCACTACAAATCACAAAAAAGTCCGTAACAGCGTGCTCTACTTCTCTAAGGTCGATTACGACTATATCTTCAGCTTTATTGTTTTTCATTCCCTCTACGATAACTTCGCATAAGGCTTCTGAATCAATTTCGTTAATTATTTTTACCATTCTATATTTTCCTTGCTTACAAAGCTAATTAAATTTTAAATTTGACCATTCAAAACAAAGTTCATTCGCCCCATGTCTTCTTCATATTTCGGACATCGAATTATCCATCTTGACAGCATAGACAGTACAAACAATTATACTGCCAAGGTGTTCAAGTCAGCCGAAGTTCCTTCTGGCTCGGTAATTATGGCAGACATTCAAACTAATGGCAGAGGACAACGTGAAAAAACGTGGCATTCTGACGCTTACGAGAACTTAACTTTTAGTCTAACCGCGGATATTAAATTATGGAAAATTAACACTTTGATCGATCTAAATCGAC
>CBFHXS010000153.1:2114-3565 GCA_965659845.1 Brumimicrobium sp. | reverse complement strand
CAAGAGAAAATTCAGTACAATTTAGATAGAGAGGCATACGAACAAGAAATTCAAAATTATATTAGCGCTCATCCTGAATTAATGACTAATTCTGGTGCGCGTGCAATTCAATATACAATACCTGTTGTATTCCATATTATTCATGCTGGAGGCCCGGAAAACATCTCTGACGAGCAGGTAGAGGACTGTATCCGAGTAATGAATGAAGATTACCAAGCAATGAATTTTGATGTAGGTAATGTTCAAAGTGAATTCTCATCTATAGTTGCTGACGCTGAAATTGAATTCAAATTAGCAAAAAGAGATCCACAAGGAAACTGTACAAACGGGATTACCCGAACGTTTTCAAATGTTACTTTCGGTGGCGATGGTGGCGACAGAATTGGAGCTGTTCAGGCAGAACACGGTAATTGGCCTGGAGATGAGTATATGAATGTTTATGTTGCTGCTGAAATCGGCGGTGCTGCAGGCTATACTTTTTTACCGGGTTGGAGCACTGGTATGGGAAATGGTATTCATGTTCTACATAATTATGTAGGTTCTATTGGAACTTCTTCAACATTTACTGAGCATACTATGACGCATGAAGCGGGTCATTGGTTTAACCTGTCACACTTATGGGGAAATACAAATGACCCTGGGGTTCAGTCAAACTGTAATACTGATGATGGGGTAAACGATACACCAAATACTATCGGATGGACAAGTTGTAATCTACAAGGAACAACATGCGATGGACAAAAGGATAACGTTGAAAACTTCCTTGAATATTCTTATTGTTCCAAAATGTTTACACTAGGTCAAAAGGCTAGAATGCACGCAGCTCTTAACTCTAGTACTGGAGGAAGAAGCAATATACACAGTAATCAAAACTTAATAAATACGGGGGTAAATTTACCTGAAACTATGTGTCAAGCTGATTTTGATGCGTCTTCTCGGGTGATTTGTCCAGGACAGTCTGTTTCTTTTGAAGATCGTTCATTCTCAGGACCCACAGGTTGGACATGGACATTTGCAGGAGGGTCGCCTTCAACTTCAACAGATCAAAATCCAACAGTTACGTATAATACTCCTGGAACATACACGGTTACTTTAGAGGCTACAGATGGCAACACTTCTCTAACAGAGACGAAAACATCATACATTACCGTACTTGATCAAAGTGTAACACTACCATTCATTGAAGGGTTTGAGTCATACAATAATCTTTCTACTTCTCCATGGGCAGTTAAAAATGATGATAATAACGCGGCTTTCCAATTGGAAAACGGTGTAGGTCATACAGGAACAAAGTCCGTTAAACTTGCGAATTTCGGTCAGCCTTCAGGTACTATTGATGATTTAATTTCGTCTCCTATTGACTTATCATCTATTAATGATGAAGTAACGCTTTCATTCAGGTATGCTTATCGTAAGCGGTCTTCTTCAAATGAAGAGTGGTTAAGAGTATT
>CBFHXS010000153.1:0-2015 GCA_965659845.1 Brumimicrobium sp. | reverse complement strand
CAATGATGAAGTAACGCTTTCATTCAGGTATGCTTATCGTAAGCGGTCTTCTTCAAATGAAGAGTGGTTAAGAGTATTCATCTCTAATGACTGTGGAGTTGTATGGGCTCAGCGTAAAACATTGAAAGGAGATAACCTTGGTGAACAAACAGCAGCAAGCAGCTGGGAGCCAACTTCTCAAGATGATTGGACAACAGTTCATATGTCAAACGTAACGTCTTCATACTGGGTAGATAACTTTAGAGTTAAATTCCAATTTGAGGCTGACAATGGAAATAACTTCTTCATTGATGACATTAATATCTATCAGGGTGATGAAAATAACGATCCACTAAGTGTTGGAGAGAATACGTTAATCAATAACTTCAGTGTATTCCCAAATCCAGCGAATAATGAAGCGAACATTAAGTTCTCAGTTGAGAATAATCAATCTGCAAAAGTTGAGTTAGTGAACATGGTTGGTCAATCAGTGAAAAGCACAATAGTGAATGCTCAAACTGGTCAAAACCTCGTCGTAATGCCTATCAATGAATTACAGGCAGGAATTTACATGGTTCAAGTAACTGTGAATGGTTCTCAACAAGTTCAGAGATTGGTGATCCAATAGGTTAATACTTTAACAAAAGAATATAGAAAGTGAGTGGATTTCCACTCACTTTTTTTATGCTTTGAGTTTTACAGCAATTTCTTAGTAAACACTCGATTTCAACCGTTGTATTATTTATCTTTGCCTTTTTTACAACTAACTATAATTGAATTGATATGAGCAATTTGGGACTTTCTGACCAAGAAATACAGCGAAGAGAAACGTTGAACAAGCTCCGTGAATATGGAATAGAACCATATCCTGCGGCTTTATATCCTGTTTCAGACAAGGCCAAACAGATTCACGACGACTATGAAGAGGGTAAAGAAGTGACCATTGCTGGTCGCTTGATGCGTCGTAAAATTCAAGGAAAAGCTTCTTTTGGGGATCTTCAGGATAGTACAGGTCGTATTCAGCTATACTTCAATAGAGATGAGATCTGTCCAGAAGAGGATAAAAGCATGTACAACGATGTATTTAAAAAGATGCTTCATTTAGGTGACTTCTTGGGAGTAAAAGGAACACTTTTTAAAACTCAAGTGGGAGAGATCTCTGTGCTGGTGAAGGAATTCACTATGCTTTCAAAATCATTGAAACCACTTCCACTTCCGAAAACAGATTCAGAAGGAGTAGTTCATGATGCGTTTACCGATCCAGAGCAGAGATATCGTCAGCGTTACGCAGACCTTGTTGTAAATCCACATGTCAAAGATATTTTTGTTAAGCGATCTAAGCTTTTCACAGCTATGCGTAATTTCTTTAATGACGCAGGCTATATGGAAGTTGAAACTCCGATATTACAGTCAATCCCTGGAGGTGCAGCAGCTCGTCCATTCGTCACTCATCACAACGCATTAGATATTCCACTTTATATGCGTATCGCGAATGAATTGTATTTGAAAAGATTGATCGTTGGAGGATTTGATGGAGTGTATGAGTTTTCTAAAAACTTCAGAAATGAGGGAATGGATCGTACGCATAATCCAGAATTTACCGCTATGGAAATTTACGTTTCCTACAAGGATTACAACTGGATGATGGAATTCACGGAACAATTACTTGAGCATTGTGCACTTGCTGTAAATGGAACGACTGAAAGCACTTTTGGAGAGCATAAGATTAACTTCAAAGCGCCTTATAAACGCATTTCTATGCGTGATTCTATTTTAGAATTTACTGACTTTGACATTGATGGAAAATCAGAAGAAGAACTACGTGCTGCATGCAAAGATCTTGGCGTTGAGGTGGATAAAACAATGGGGAAAGGAAAATTGATTGATGAGATCTTTGGTGAGAAGTGTGAAGGGAATTATATCCAACCTACATTTATTACTGACTATCCTATTGAGATGTCTCCTTTGTGTAAAAAACATAGAGAAAACCCAGAATATACTGAGCGTTTTGAACTAATGGTTTGTGGTAAAGAGAT
>CBFHXS010000152.1:0-3658 GCA_965659845.1 Brumimicrobium sp. | reverse complement strand
CTTTTCAGTTAACTGAATAGCATATTCAGACTGTTTACCTCTTCTTTTGTTCGGGCCATGTTGTCCCGGACCGTAACTTTTTCTTTCTAACGCTGTGTCAGGGCCGAATATTGGCTCTCTGAATCGACGCGCGATTTTTGATTTTGGACCTGTATATCTTGCCATCTTTTTTGTTTTGTGAGGCACTGGGAATTAAGGCATACTCCTTCGCCTAGTGTGACTCCTCGTTGTTATAAATTAAATTTAGACTCTTCTTCTTTTCGGAGGACGACATCCGTTGTGTGGAAGTGGAGTTACATCTATAATCTCCGAAACCTCTACACCTGAATTGTGAATTGCACGAATCGCTGATTCTCTTCCTGAACCAGGACCTTTTACATACACCTTCACTTTACGTAATCCGAAGTCATGTGCTTCTCGAGTACACTCCTCAGCAGCAACCTGTGCAGCGTAAGGTGTGTTTTTCTTAGACCCTTTGAAACCCATCTTTCCTGCTGAAGACCAAGAAATAACTTGACCTTGAGCATTCGTTAAAGAAATAATGATGTTATTGAAGGTAGCTTGGATATGCGCTTCGCCAACTGCATCTACTTTAACGTTTTTCTTCTTCTTTTGATTTGCTTTTGCCATCTTATCAACAATTATTTAGTTGCTTTCTTCTTATTCGCAACAGTTTTTCTTTTACCCTTTCTTGTTCTAGAGTTGTTCTTCGTACGTTGACCTCTCAATGGAAGACCCGCTCTGTGGCGAACACCTCTGTAACATCCGATATCCATTAAACGCTTGATGTTCAACTGAACTTCTGAACGCAATGCACCTTCAACTTTTATTTCGTTGATTGTGTTACGGATTTTTCCAATTTGATCATCAGACCAATCTTGTACTTTAATGTTCTGATCGATACCATTCGCATCTAGAATCTCTTGAGCTCTACTGCGTCCTATACCGTAGATGTAAGTTAACCCAATAACTCCTCTTTTGTTTTTTGGTAAATCTATACCTGCAATTCTCGCCATAACTTTACAATATTATTAACCCTGACGTTGTTTCAACTTAGGGTTCTTTTTGTTTATCACGTAAACTCTTCCTTTTCGTTTTACAATTTTGCAATCTTCCGATCGCTTTTTTACTGAAGCTCTAACTTTCATATCTTCACTTTTTGAACAGAGACTTATGCTCTGAATTTATTTATATCTAAATGTTATTCTCCCTTTTGTCAAATCGTATGGAGACATTTCAACTTTCACTCTATCACCAGGTAGAATCTTTATGTAATACATACGCATCTTACCTGAGATATGAGCTGTAATTATATGACCATTCTCTAATTCTACTCTGAACATAGCATTAGAGAGTGCCTCTATAATTGTTCCGTCTTGTTCTATCGATGCTTGTTTTGCCATAATAATCGTAAACTCTTTTTACATTCCTGATAATTCACCCTGTGTTCTTCTTCCACGGATCTTCGTTCCTTCCATTAAACCATCGTAGTGACGATTCAATAGATAAGACTCTATTTGCTGCAGTGTATCTAAAACAACTCCGACCATAATCAAAAGAGAAGTACCTCCAAAGAATAGAGCAAAGCTACTACCAACACCAAACTGCACTGCTACCGCAGGGAGAACAGCTATCAAGGCTAAAAATACAGAACCAGGCAATGTAATCTTAGAAACTAGGTTATCAATGAAATCAGCAGTTTCTTCTCCAGGACGAACTCCAGGAATAAAACCACCATTACGTTTCATGTCATCAGCCATTTTCTTAGGGTTAATCATTATCGCCGTATAGAAATACGTAAATACGATGATTAAAACGCCCAATACGATGTTATACCACAATCCAAAAATACCAAATTGATTCGCAGCAAACATCACTGGCACCGTCATCAATGCCTGAGCAAAGATTATCGGCATAACTCCGGAAGCGTTTACTTTAATTGGTAAATACGATCTTGCGCCTTGCGCACCAGCTTCAGCTCCTCGAGCACCTGCTACACGTTTAGCATAATTCATTGGAACCTTTCGAACACCTTGTACAATAAGTACCGTCGCCATTACGATCAAGATGAAAATAGCAACCTCGATTATCACGATCAAAATTGAGTTCTCAACTGTTTCCGCAACAAATGCTTGTGGGAGACGAGCAATAATACCAACTGTGATCAATAATGAAATACCATTGCCTACACCTTTATCAGTTATCCGCTCACCTAACCATACTGCAAACATTGCTCCGGCAACCAATACCAATACTGACTGTGTCCACCATAATGGTGAATCCATAAATTCAGCTGGTATAGCACCTTTTCCTGCTACATATAACGATAGGTAACCAGGCGCTTGAACTGCACAGATGATGATCGTTAGAATACGCGTATAATTGTTGATACGCTTTCTTCCACTCTCTCCTTCCTGTTGCATTTTCTGGACCGCTGGAACAGCCATACCCATCAACTGCATTATAATAGATGCAGAGATGTAAGGCATTATACCTAAAGCCAAAAATGAGGCGTTGGTGAAACCACCACCAGAAAGCAAACCAAGGAGACCTTCAATGGTCCCAGCATCAGCAGCTTCTGCACCTAGCTTAGCACTATTTACACCAGGTAATACGATAAAAGATCCTATTCGGAAGACAAGAATAAGGGAAAAAGTTACCATCAACCTTTTCCTCAATTCTTCAACTCTCCAAATATTCTTTATGTTGTCTATCAGTTTCTTCATTTGGGTAAAATAGTTTGCAAAGTTAATTAGATTTCTGTACAATCACCACCATTTGCTTCAATTCCTGCTTTAGCAGTCGTTGAAAACTTGTGTGCTGACACATTAATCTTTGCAGTTAATTCTCCTCTACCAAGAATTTTAACTTGTTCTTTATTTCCTAATAATCCGTTTTCACGAAGAACTTCAGGATTAATTTCCTTCACTTTCTTACGATCTATTAGTGACTGTATAACATCTAAGTTTACAGCTTTATATTCTTTACGGTTTATGTTTTTAAAACCGTATTTTGGTACACGACGTTGCAGTGGCATTTGCCCACCTTCAAAACCAATCTTTTTACTGTAACCAGATCTTGATTTGGCTCCTTTGTGTCCACGTGTCGAAGTACCACCATATCCAGATCCCTGACCACGACCAATTCTTCGTTGGCTTTTCACGGAACCTTTTGCTGGAGTTAAATTATTTAAGCTCATTACTTCTAATTTTTTTGGTTTTACTCAACAACTTCAACTAAGTGTTGAACTTTTGCAACCATACCTAAGATTTGAGGAGTTGCCTCTTTCTCAACGATATGATTTAGTTTTCTTAATCCTAATGCTTTAACCGTATCTTTTTGACGTTTTGGACGGTTAATTGCACTTCTTACTTGCTTTATTTTAATTGTAGCCATTCTCGAAATATTATTAACCGTTAAACACTTGGTCCATTGTGATTCCTCTCTGCTTAGAAACTGCAACTGCGTCACGCATCTGAGATAGAGCATCAACAGTAGCTTTAACTACGTTGTGAGGGTTCGATGAACCTTGAGATTTTGCTAGTACATTGTGAATTCCAACGCTCTCTAATACAGCACGCATCGCACCACCTGCGATAACACCTGTACCATTCGAAGCTGGTTTGAGTAAAACTCTTGCTCCACCATATTTTCCTTT
>CBFHXS010000151.1:3412-3689 GCA_965659845.1 Brumimicrobium sp. | reverse complement strand
ATCGGTGAAAGTGATACTGTCTGTTGGACATATTTCAGTTGCGGAATTACTAAAGTCTGCTTCTGGCGGCAGCGTGGAGGGAGTAAATAGACTGGATTCCCAAATACCTCGCCCGTAAGTAGCCGCTCGGATAACATTGGATCCATAGTGAATTTCCAATTCATTAACAATAACATTGGGCATATCAAGGTCAAAAGCTTGCCAATTGCTTAATGTACTATCAGTATAATAAACTCCTACATCCATTCCAACATACAGGCCACCATCAGTTCCTTCT
>CBFHXS010000151.1:0-3402 GCA_965659845.1 Brumimicrobium sp. | reverse complement strand
TGACTGATATTTTGCCAATTATTGCCTCCATCAGTGCTTACAAATACTTTATCACCACTATCATATCCAGAAGTTGTAGCCCATACAATATCTGGGTTTGATGGATGTATATGAATGTCTGAAACCGCAAGGTTGGGCAGGTTATTCGTTATATTTTGCCATGATACTCCACCGTTTATTGTTTTACGAACACTATTTGAAAATACAACATAGATGATGTCTTCATCGGAATCATATACATCAAGATCCCGAATCGATTCATTCCCTCCGAATGATGAAATAGTAGTGAAGCTATTGCCATTGTTTTGACTTTTCCATACATTTTGATAACCTACTATAATGGTATTTGATCCGATACTTTCATATGGCGTTACCCAACCGCCATCTTCACCATCTCCATCAAATATGAAATCCCATGTTGCTCCACCATCTGTGCTTCGTCGTAGTCCTCCAAATTGATAGGTACAGAACATATTGTTGGCATTTGTTGGGTCGATAGCAGCTTCCATACCATCTGCTCCGTATACATGCGTCCATGTTCCGTTTTTTAATAAGTTCGATCCGTTGTCTTGAGTACCACCGATAATAATGCCTGCATTTTGTGGTGATAGCCCAAGTCGGTAAAATTGCGCAATTTCCATTCCTGCTGTAAGGTCATTCCAATTTGATCCTGAATCGCTAGTTTTAAATATACCTCCATCACTACCGCAATACAGATTTCCATTAAAATATCGCAGCTCGTGTATATCTGCATGCGTATAACCAATGCTACTAGGGTATACCCAGTGAGAACTAATTGTCCAGTCTTGACCGGCATTTGTCGATTTCCATACATTTATTCCACCGATGAATAGTGTAGAAGCATCATTAGGATCAGCATCGATTGCCATATCATACCAACTCTGACCTGCATCATCATCTCCATCCATGGCGTATCCAAAAATATTCGGAGAGTTGGATTGCAGTTGAAATGTTTGTCCATTATCTGTAGATAAGAATAAACCGCGAAAAGAGGCATCTGATTCTTTACCGGTTAATGCGTATAGCCATCCTGGTTGATCTTCGCTCACAGCGAGTTCCATTCTATTTACATCACTAGAATTTGGTAATCCATTGTTAATTACACTAAATGTATTACCACCATCGGTAGAGCGCCATAATCGGTCTTCGGAGGCATAAACTATGGAAGGGTCGGTGGGATGAAATTCTACGTCCCTGAAATTGCCGTCTTGACTCTCTGTCCACGTTGCGCCGCCATCAGATGTCTTGAATAATCCATCATTCGTAGCAACGAAGAGTGTTTGATTATCAGTAGGGTGCATCTTCAGCTCTCTGCAAACTAAAAACTGCGTTAAATTGTGAGAAAGTCCGGTGTTATTCCATGTTTGACCTCCATCTGTTGATTTCACGACTCCAATGCTATAGGTATCTGAGCCATCTTTATCTCCTGTTGCAATATAAATCGTCTCAGGGTTAACATAATCAATGGCTATACCAGAAACTCCCAAAGTAGGGAAGTCATCATTGAGGTTTTCCCAAGAAACTCCAGCATCCATAGATTTCCAAATTCCACCAGAAGGAGAGCCAGCGTAGAGGGTCTGATCGTTTGTTGGATGTTCTGCTACTACATTCACACGACCAATACCAGGATTATATGAGATCGTTTGCCAGTTACTTGGTCCCATAGGCGACCATCCAGTGTTTTTTGTGGTCAAGGTACCGTAGTTACCCTCAAAAGCCATACGTTCTTCATACGTTTTTTGGGTGTTGATACGATTTCCTGAAGGATAAACACGTGGTTCCATATACCATTCCCATCTCTTGAATTGTTTCCAACCTTTGCCACGTTCATAATTTTGGCCTTCCCATTCATCGTAGAAAGCCTCTTGAATCTCATAAAAATTTTTCGAAGGATCATTCAGTAACTCCACCCACTTTTGTCCGAAAAAAAAAGGTGATATGAGCAAAATAAAGAAGAGCAAAACATTTTTCATGGTATGAATATACGATAAAGTAAGTACCTGGAAAAACTGAACTAAGATAAAACAAACCTCATTCTATGGTTTCTATCGAAGACACGAAAGCGAGGATTAGGAATCTTTCATAGTTAAAGTAAAAGATCAAATATCAGAGTAATGTTTTCTATCTCTATATGTTCATTTCCTGAATCGAGCTCAGGATCTTGTGGGCAAAATTAAAGATTTTTGTTTTATTGGTATGATAAGGCAGATTCCTCAATTTTTAAAAACGGTTTCCAACAATGCCGACTCAAACATCGCACCCGGCGAAATTACTTTTTCATCATAAGGAATATCATCACCATACCGTTCTTTCAGTTTTTCCTTAACGATTGGATGTGTTAGGTCAAAGTCTTTAAGTAATTGAGGTTTACCGACTTCAACATTTAATACACGTTTATAAGTCTTCCAAACTAACTCAGAACAATAAATGCGATCGTCAGACCAACCGAAGTAGAGATCGTAGTTCTTTCCTAGATGTTTCGTTGCCTCTTTCTGCATTTGAGTGATAACAGCATCACTCAATACGTCATCAGAATTCTTTAGGCGTTTTACCACACAGTGGTTATCATCTCCTCGTGAGATCCATTCATCCAAATCAGAAATTCTAACAGGTTGAACTGCTTCATACACCATCATTTCACCATCTTTCTCGAATAATATGCCTACATGACTGTACTTTGAATTCGTGGCTAGTTGGATCGCATAACTCTGACCAGACATTGAACTTTGGAAAATAATATCTCCCGGTTGTAGTTCTGTTAAGGTAGCTTTTCCATCCTGACCTTTGAGTAGTGATGACGTAGAAATATCTTGACAACTTGCGAATGAAAACAAAAGAGCGGCAATTAGTGTTAATCGTATCATGATCTCAAGTTAAGGAAAAATTGATTTCACGATTTATATTTATATTTTTTTAATATTTGTTATTCTACAATATACTCTATCTGCTATTCGTTTCGTATTCTTTATTCGATTTTTGCAAAATCTACTTCCGCCTGTGCTTTTTGCGTTTCGGCCTGGTAAATCAATGGCATTATCTTGAACATGAGCTGTCCTTTTTTTACGAATTGACCTTCATCAACGTAAACGTGTTCAAGGTATCCGCGTTCTTGAGATCTTGGTTCAATGTGATTAATTGAACTAATCTGACAAACGTAAGTTCTGAAAACGTTGGTGTCTTTTACTTCAGGCGTTGTAACCTTAAAAGTGGATTCTATTTCTTCATGATGATGCTCACTGTTGCAGCTTGAAAGGACCACCAGGACGATCAAACTGATTAGAATGTATATTCTATTCATAATTGCTTTTATTGTTAAAAAATAATAAACGAGGGTGCGCAGACAACTGCGCCATGACGTATGATCCATGTTCAGCTATTTGC
>CBFHXS010000150.1:0-3719 GCA_965659845.1 Brumimicrobium sp. | reverse complement strand
CGGCAGGACCAATGGCAACATAGCGAGAAGTACCAAGAGCCATATACAAGAATAGGGGGACTATAGATGCATAAAGACCGTAAACCGCTGGAAGCCCCGCTAAAAAGGCATATGCCATCCCTTGTGGAATGAGCATAACCCCAACGGTTAAGCCTCCGATTAGGTCATTCAGTAACAATCCTTTCTTATAGGACCGCAATTGATCAATAAGTGGAATTCTAAATTGCATCTCTTAAAGCAAAAATAGGAAGTATATCAGTAGATTCCTATGCAAAAACAAAAAGGGCACTATTACTAGTGCCCTTTACCACATATAGTGATTAATATTTATCCATTTAATGCCTCTGCACCACCAACAATCTCAAGGATTTCATTGGTAATTGCTGCTTGACGTGCCTTATTGTATTCAAGCGTAAGTTCACGTTTCAATTCAGACGCGTTATCTGTTGCCTTATGCATTGCAGTCATACGAGCACCATGTTCTGAGGCATGAGAATCTAAAATAGCCTTAAACAATTGTAGTTTCAATGTTTTAGGAATAATATCTCTAACAATCTCCAGTTTCGATGGCTCAAAGATGTAGTCTCCTTTAGAAGAGTTACTTTCATCTTGCGCTGGCTCAATCGGAAGTAATTGCTCATTTCTTACGATTTGAACAGCAGCATTCTTAAACTCATTGTAAATGATAACAACTTGATCATACTTCTCATTCAAGAAGCTCTCCATCGCGTACTCAGCGTGTTCAGCAACTCTTTCAAACTTCAAATCGTTGAACATATCTTCAGGCGCACCTAAATGTTCCGGACGAACCAAACGATCTCCATTTTTAAAGGCATCATTCACTTTCTTACCAACTGAAAGAATACTCACATTCTTTCCTTTGTACTCATTCGCAAGTAGAGCATTGATACGCTTAGTAATGTTATTGTTAAATCCACCACAAAGACCTCTATTCGAAGATACTCCAATGATAAGAATATTTTTCACTTCACGTTCTTCCGCAAAACGATTCTCGGAAAGATCAAGCGTTCCGCTAACATTACTAAGAATCTCTTGTAGCTTCTGTGCATAAGGTCTCAATTGAGTAATTGAGTCTTGTGCTCGCTTCAACTTAGCAGCAGAAACCATTTTCATGGCTTGCGTGATCTGCATAGTCGACGAGATCGACGTAATACGGCTCTTTATTTCTTTTAAGTTTGCCATTTGTTATTTTACAATTAGCATGCGCCTTTGGGCGTATTAGTATTTAGATGCGATTTCTTTCGCAACTTTTGCTAGTGTATCTGTTATTTCCTCTGTGAGTTTTCCAGCTTTGAGAGTGTTCATAGATTCTTTATGCTTTGCATCAAGATAATTCAAATACTCCTCTTCGAAAGCCTTCACTTTATCCACTGGCACATTTTGGATTAATCCTTTAGTACCAACATAAATAATAGCAATTTGACGTTCAACTGGATAAGGATCTCCCTCATTTTGTTTTAGAATCTCCACGTTTCTTGCACCTTTATCAAGTACACTTTTCGTTGCAGCATCAAGATCAGAACCGAACTTAGCAAACGCTTCAAGTTCACGATATTGTGCTTGATCTAGTTTCAATGTACCAGCTACCTTTTTCATTGATTTAATCTGTGCAGATCCACCAACTCGAGATACAGAAATACCTACGTTAATAGCTGGACGAATACCAGAGTTAAACAAATCACCATCCAAGAATATCTGTCCATCCGTAATCGAAATTACGTTTGTTGGAATGTATGCAGAAACATCACCTGCTTGTGTCTCAATAATTGGAAGTGCCGTCAATGATCCACCACCTTTTACTTTTCCTTTCAAAGACTCAGGAAGGTCGTTCATTTGTTGTGCAATACCATCATCATTAATCACTTTAGCTGCACGCTCTAATAAACGCGAGTGTAGATAGAAAACATCACCAGGGTATGCCTCACGTCCTGGAGGACGACGTAATAATAGTGAAACTTCACGGTATGCAACGGCTTGTTTCGACAAATCATCAAATACGATTAATCCTGGACGACCCGTATCACGGAAATACTCTCCGATAGCTGCTCCAGTCATTGGCGCAAAATACTGCATCGGTGCAGGGTCAGAAGCATTCGAAGCAACAATCGTAGTATACGCCATTGCACCAGCCTCTTCTAATTTCTTAACTATACCAGCAACTGTAGAACCTTTTTGTCCAATTGCAACGTAAATACAATAAACAGGCTCTCCACGATCATAAAACTCTTTCTGGTTAATAATCGCATCAATCGCAACAGTTGTTTTTCCCGTCTGCCGGTCACCAATGATAAGCTCACGTTGACCACGACCGATTGGAATCATAGCATCAATTGACTTAATACCTGTTTGCAACGGCTCAGTTACAGGCTCACGATAAATTACACCTGGCGCTTTTCTCTCGATCGGCATTTCGTGCAATTCTCCTTCGATCTTACCTTTACCATCGATTGGATTTCCTAGCGTATCTACAACACGACCTACAATTCCTTCACCTACTTTTACAGAGGCAATAATTCCAAGACGTTTTACTGTATCACCTTCTTTTACAGCTGAAGATCCACCCAAAAGAACGGCACCAACATTATCCTCCTCGAGGTTCAATGCGATTCCACGTAATCCTCCTTCGAATTCGATCAATTCACCATACTGAACTCCTCCGAGTCCATAAATACGAGCAATACCATCTCCAATTTGAAGAACAGTACCTACTTCTTGAAGTTCCGCTTCCGATTTAAATCCGGAAAGCTCTTCTCTTAAGATTGCAGAAACTTCTGCTGGTTTTATATTTGCCATTTGTACAAACTTTTATTAGCGAATTTTGCGCTAAATTATCTTGTTAAACGTTGTTTCAATTCATTCAATTGATGAGCCACACTTGCGTCAATTCTTGTGTCACCCATTCTTACAACAAATCCCCCTATGAGGTCTTCATCAATTTGTTCACTTAATTCTATTTTACCATTCACTGATTTACTCAGCTTGTCTAAAATAGACTGCTTAACTTGTTCGTCAAGTTTATGCGCTGAAGTTAAAGTGATAGGAACTACTCCTCTCAGTGCTTTCACCTTTGCAATGAACTCCTCTGCAATTAAAGGAAGTAGCATCTCACGACGATTCTTTGTCAACAAATGTGAAAACTTTCTCGATATTTCCTGAAATGAAGGAAATACCTTATCCATCACTGCATTCTTTTTATCCGCTTTAATAATCGGATTATTTAAAAATGCTGCAAAGTCTTGATTTTCGTTTGCTACGTTGATAAACGCAGTCATATCTTTCAAAACAGCATCAATAGCGTCCTTTTCTTGAGCTAACTCAATTAAAGATTGTGCATATCGACCCGCTACTTTAAATCCTTTCATCGTTCTAGTTTAAACTGATATCATCAGCTAGTTTCGAAGCTAATTGCTTTTGTTTTTCGTTTGAGGAAAGTTCTTCACGAATTACTTTCTCTGCAATCTCTATAGCCACATTGGCAACTTGAGATTTAAGTTCTGTAATCGCGGCGTTCGTTTCAGACTCTATAGAAGCACGTGCATTTTTGAGTACTTTTTCAGCCTCCTCTTTTGCTTTACCTTTTGCTTCTTCAATCATTCGAGTGCTCGTCTCCTTAGCCTCTTTAATCATTTGGTCACGCTCAACTCGAGCTTCTTTCAATAAGTTCTCGTTTTTAGTTTGAAGCTCTTGCATTTCTGCTT
>CBFHXS010000149.1:0-3784 GCA_965659845.1 Brumimicrobium sp. | reverse complement strand
TAGTCTAGGGTTTACAATTGTAGAGGATCGAGGGGTTATGAGTGGAATTGTTTCGAATGCAGATGTGCGTAAATCTCTGCTCAACAATCTGGGTGATATCGAAAATATGGATCCAGCGAGTATGATCAATGATAAACCAGTGACAATTGGAGCAGATGCAACAGTGGACGAAATGTTAAATGAAGTTCGAAAGCATTCTTTTCCTGTGACTTATTTACCTGTCGTAGACCAAGAAAACAATGCAGCGGGAATTATTACTTTTGTGAATCTAATAAAAGGAGAAATATGATCTTAAAATTAGCGACGACAGTTGCAAAGAATGAAGCATCAGCATTAGCAGAGAAAGCTAAAGCTTTTCATATTACATATCAAGGAAGCGAATATTTAGTAACTTCATCATCAGTAAAAACAACACCTGAAATATTAGAAGGTAAGGTTTCCAAAGAATGGACCTTCCCTAATGATATGCAGCTTTCTTCTCGTGAGTTTCAAAAGGAAACCAGGACAGTTCGCATAGGTGCTACAGATATTGGAGGAAATACTAAAAACACCATATTGATTGGTGGTCCTTGTTCTGTTGAATCTGAGCAACAAATCCAACAAAGTTCGGCCTTATTGAAGTCATTGGGTCTTACAACGCTCAGAGGGGGGTGTTTCAAGCCGAGAACAAGTCCTTACAGTTTTCAAGGTCTAGGATTAGAAGGACTAAAGCTGTTGGCTAAGATGCGCGAAGAACATGGATTAAATGTAATTACGGAGGTGCGTGATGCTACACAAGTAGACCAGGTGATTGAATATAGTGATGTTGTCCAAATAGGAGCCAAAGCTATGTATGATCAAGGTATTTTAAGGGCTTGTGCTAAAATCAATAAACCTGTACTGCTTAAAAGAGGGTTTGGTACCACGCTTCAAGAGTTTGTTCAAGCAGCAGAGTTTATACTAGCTGGAGGAAATGATCAAGTCATTTTATGTGAGAGAGGAATCCGAACGTTTGAAACGAAAACAAGATTTACTTTGGATCTTTGCGGTGTTGCATATCTGCAAGAGTATACGAACCTTCCAATTATCTTGGATCCAAGTCATGCTCTTGGGTTTAGATATGGTATTGAAAAATTAGCTAAGGCGTGCGTCGCTATGGGGATTGATGGATTGTTGATTGAAGCACATCCAGATCCTTCTGTGGCCAAATCAGATGCTGCACAACAGTTAACACATGAGCAGTTTATCGAATTGAAAGATAAAATTTCTCCTGTAGCGCAAAGTGTTGGTTATAAGATAGTGTAATGAAATTACTTGAACTAAATTTAAAGGCATACTTTGAACGAGTAGAGCGTGATTATTACGCTTTTCTTACCGCTCAAAACGTGAAGCAAATTCAAGACCTTCCGCTAGGAAAGTTGGAATCATTCTGCCAGCAAGAGGAGATTAATCTTAAGAATTTATTGACAGTGCCCATGTATGTAGATCCGTCGAAAGCGAAAAAGATAAAGCTTTTGATTCTTGACATAGATGGAGTGATGACTGATGCAGGTATGTTCTTTACGGAAAATGGAGATCAATTCAAGAAGTACAATGCCAAAGATGGAATGGCTATAAGAGCACTTGCAGATTCACCTATTACTGTTGGAATAATTTCTTCAGGTTTTAAATTGAATATGGTCAAGGATCGTGCAGATTTATTAAAAATTAAGCGTGTTTACGTTGGAAGAGATCGTAAAATCGATGTTCTTAAGACTTGGTGCGATGATATGAACATCACCTTAGATGAAGTTGGTATAATAGGTGATGACATAAATGACCTTGAGGTGATAAAGTCTGTTGGCTTTAGTGCTTGTCCTGCGGATGCTGTAAACGTCGTTAAACAAAATGTGGACGTCGTTTTACAAAAGAAAGGAGGTAAGGGGTGTGTAAGAGATTTTGTTGATTACTACTTAATGGATCACCCTTTAGGGGATTAGGCAAATCTTATGAATCCAAGAAATGTTTTAGTTTGTGTCTCAAGACAAAGTAAAATACTCGTTTTTTAATTTTATTCTTGAGAATTTCTCTGATCTTATAACTAAACTCAATGTGAGGAATAATATCTACTTTTTTGAAGTAATAATGGACTTGAATCAATATTAATTAAATTTTTCTAAAATATTTTTTAAATATTAAAGACTAGAAATCAATGCATTTGAAGACAGTCACAAAAAAAAACTCAAAAAAACCTTGTTTTCCCCTTGCAGGTATCAAATAAGCCTCTATATTTGCACCCGCAATCGCGATATAATAAAACAGAAAACAACGGTTTTTTGTAATTTTAAATAAAGATAATATGATTCCCTAGCTCAGTTGGTAGAGCAACGCCCTTTTAAGGCGTGGGTCCTGGGTTCGAGCCCCAGGGGGATCACAGAAAAGCACGTTCACAATGAATGTGCTTTTTTTTTGTATGAATGTTTTTGAAACATAGAATTCGTGGGGCGAGAAGTTTATGCTGAGCGTGTCGAAGCAAGCCCCAGGGGGATCACAAAGAAGAGTGTATTCAAACGAGTACACTCTTTTTTTTTGTATTCAATTTTTTTTCAAAGGAATATATTCTGGGGCGAGAAGTGCCGAGAATCTCGAAGTAAAGATATTTGTATTACTGCACAACACGCTTAACCACACTCCCATCAGAATACAAATACAATTGTGGTATACCTGCTTTTACATGAACCTCACGGCCCAAAAAGTCAATTACCTTTAGTAATTTAACTTCCTTAATAGTTTCATTCTCCTCGATGTCTGCCGTACTTTGCCAGATTTCTTCAACATATTCAGGATGATCTATGAATGGATTCCTATTTTCTTGATAATTGTAATAGATTATGTCGTTTCTATTTCGCTCCCAATCGTCCACAGGGTCGTCTATATGCCATTGAAGAAGAGTAGAAAGTTTGGCATGAATTGGATCAGAGGTATTACTGGAAGGTAGATAATCGATTAATTCAAGATCAACTTCACCATTTTCACCTTCATAGCGCGTTGCCATATAAAAGATCATTCGCGCTACATCTCCCTTTACTTTGTCTCTAGGCTCCCAAACATTGCCAGAAGCATCTATATAGCAATCTGTTGTTCCATCTCCATCAATGTATTGAACATCCCCAATGTCAAACCATCTATTACCTCTTGCGCCATTAACACTTATATCAGTAGGTCGAAGAGCATGGACATCAGTTCCTGGTCCTTCAGCTGTGCCAAAGTTCCCATGAGATTTCGCCCAAACGTGTTCGCGGTTCCAACCATTTCCAGAATTGTATTCTTGTGAGCCATCAAGCGTCCAGCCAGAGTAGAGGAGAGAAACTTTACTAGGGTCGAGTGTATCTTTGTCTGTTTCTTTTAAGATATCCCATACGTCTGTACCTGAGCTGGAATATGGGAACTCAATATGTCCATCAATGATGTCATTTAATGCATCTTTTAGTGGGGTTCCAGTTAATCCATTTGCAGAAGAATAGTAGCCTGGTGGTATTTGAGCAAAGCTGGTAGCCAAACCTATGCAAAGAATAAAGCTAATTGATATTGTTTTGAATAAATGTTTGTACATAATTTGCAATTTATAACCGCTCAATGATAAACGTTACATTGTTTTATCTTTTTAAAGCTTCCAGAAAAATCAATCTGTATCAACGGTAAAGAAAACATGATTTTAATAGAGAACACTTACATGACCTGATACTATTTTAGGCGCTTCATCAAGAACCTTGTAACGAATAAGAAAAGTGTACACATCTGTTTTAACTTTTCTTCCTAGGTATGT
>CBFHXS010000148.1:0-3794 GCA_965659845.1 Brumimicrobium sp. | reverse complement strand
TGAATAAGGGGATTACAATCACAATCACAGATCATCGAGAGAGTGCAAAAGATGAGGATGACAATTCTCCAAGTGAAGTATTTCATTCAGAAGGTGGACTTAGTGAGTTTGTTAAGTACTTAGATAAAAGTCGTGAGCAACTTACCGAAGATGTAATTCACGTTGAAGGAGAGAAAGATGGTGTTCCTGTTGAAGTAGCAATGGTATATAATACATCTTATACCGAAAATATTCAGGCGTATGTAAACAACATTAATACGCATGAAGGAGGTACCCACTTAACAGGTTTTCGCCGTGGTTTGACAAATACCCTTAAAAAGTATGCAGAGGAATCAGGGATGCTTGCCAAGGAAAAGATTGAGATTACTGGTGATGATTTCCGAGAAGGGCTTACCGCTGTAGTCTCTGTAAAAGTTGCAGAACCACAGTTTGAAGGTCAGACCAAAACGAAATTAGGTAATAGAGAAGTTCAGGCTCCTGTTTCTCAGGCTGTCTCTGAAATGTTATCTATCTATTTAGAGGAGCATCCTAACGATGCGAAAAAGATCGTTGAGAAGATAATCATTGCCGCTAGAGCGAGAAATGCAGCTCGAAAAGCGCGTGAGATGGTTCAACGTAAGAACGTGATGTCTGGTTCAGGACTTCCTGGTAAGCTGGCCGACTGTTCTTCGAAAGATCCACACGAAAGTGAAGTTTATTTAGTAGAGGGTGACTCTGCAGGTGGTACTGCAAAACAAGGACGTGATCGACACTTCCAAGCGATAATGCCGTTACGTGGTAAGATCTTGAACGTCGAGAAAGCGATGCAACACAAGATTTTCGAAAACGAAGAGATTAAGAATATCTATACTGCTCTCGGTGTTCGTGTTGGAACAGAAGAGGATGCGAAAGCACTAAATACTGAAAAACTTAGATATCACAAGGTAATCATCATGTGTGATGCCGATGTTGATGGTGCTCACATTGAAACCTTGATCTTAACATTCTTCTTCCGTTATATGAAGGAGTTGATAGAGCAGGGGTATATTTACATTGCGACTCCACCTCTTTATTTATTAAAGAAAGGTGCAAAATCAGAATACGCATGGGATGAAGAACAACGTGATCGATTGGTTGAACAAATGCGTGGTAAGTCTCCTGCTTCTTCTGTTGGCATACAGCGTTATAAGGGTCTTGGTGAGATGAATGCTGAGCAATTGTGGGATACTACAATGAATCCTGAAAACAGAACATTACGTCAAGTTACAATTGATAATGCTGCGGAATGTGATCAGATTTTCTCAATGTTGATGGGAGATGATGTTCCACCACGTAAAGAGTTTATCGAGAAAAATGCAAAATACGCGAACGTTGATATTTAATCGATTGAAGCGTTAAGTTTATAAGCCGTGCAGAGATGTACGGCTTTTTTTATTTCTAAATAAAAAATAGATATAGAAAAGGAAGATAGAGCATTATATAAGCTCTAGCGTATAAAACTCCATTACTTCAATAAAGTTTCCATCTTGGTCTGTATCCTTATAAACAAAGAAGAGTTCCTTCTTTTTATTCTTATTCTCAGTGATTGTGAAAGTAAGACCGTAGGTTGATGTGAAATTAGTTCATATTAGAGAGAGTCGCTCATCATCCCAACTGAATTCGTAGTTGTTGTTTAATTCTTGAAAAGCAATGATTGTAATGTCAGGGTGAGTTACATCAAAGTAACTGCTTTTGTCATTAACATTGCCAGCAAAATTACTGAAAACCATACCCCCAACATCGTTGTAACTTTCTTCCTGGGACAAAGCCCCATTCATATAAGTTAACTGCTTAACTTGTGTAACTTCGAATGCGCCTATCATGGTAAACTCCCGTCGTTCCTCCTTATCGCAAGAAAACAGAAAAGTCGATGCAATCATTATAAAGTATAAAGCTCTCATATTATTCTACTAATAAAAATATTATTCCAATCCTCAATCTAAATTCCGACCAATCACCCATTACTACTTCAGCATCTTGTGGTATAGTAGTTTGAGATGGAATATATTGTTGAGGTAATTTTTCATAACTATAAGCACTACCAAAGCTTTTGCCGCGGTTGAAGTCCCTGAATATCCCTTCAGGCCCTTTGCTACCTATGCCTCCGGGAGCTATCCAGTCTGCACGCGCTGTAATAGAAATACCAGGCTTAAGAGGGTATGCAAAACGAAATGCTAACATTGGTTTAAGAGCTAATAGTGAATACACTCCATTTAGCCTTCCATCTTCTCCTAAACTTTCATATCCATCACTGAACACATAGCTCGATCTAATCTTTGAAGAGGATACATTTAAACCAACTCCAAAAGTTAACTGTGCGCCATCTCCAAAACCACCAAAACTGGCTACATAATTGAATTCATTTTGTGTCATTCTAAACTTTCGTCGATGATCAAATTCGAATTTTGCATTGGTGTTATGGACAACATTCGAGTAGTTCAGTTCGTGAATTAACATTCCAAACATTGCTATACCCAGTCCGACTTCAAAATTCCTACCTAGGCCCCATTGAGACAAACATTCTTTGTATTGAGGCAAGTCGCTTACAAAATCATTGTACGAAGTAACAAAATTATTGAAACTCTTATGGGACTCAAAAGACGTTCCAAAGCTAATAGTCGGGGATATACCGAACTGTGAATGAGCTATGAAACTAAAGCCGAGAATTAGTATAAAAATAGTATATCTCATTTTATCGAATTGGATTGATAGTTACTAGTGCGTACACTCCAAAAGCTTGTAGATTTTAGTATTCTGTTAATTGGGATTTATTGTCAAAATGTCTATAAGTTCTACTCGAAAAACGCCAGTAAGGTTTAATGATTAGTCCTCCCTCTTCTTTATATCCACCTAACCTTATCATTGACACTAAATTTAGTGCATAAGTAAAAGCACCGCTTCGTTGTTTTCCCCATTTATCTTCTGGAGCTAATTTGTCCCTCCTTTTGAACATTCCCAATTCAATTTCATATCCAATTCTAAAACGGCCATTTGGACCACCTAAAAAAATCCCCGTAACAAATATGTTATGCGTTAATTTCAGTTCTTTGAAATTAATAGTTTCGTTCAATGGTGTATGAGAACCTTTAGCTTTAATCTTTCTTATTCTCCACGACATATTAAAACTGAAAAGGTTGTACCTGGCACCGAAACCAATTTCGGCCCATGTAGAATATTAGAATACTTAAAGGGTATATCTGGATTGTCTAAAATAGAGTTGAATTGATATTGCTCCACACTTAGTTGTCTCAGTCCCCGGTAATAATAAGTGGCATTGTAACCAATCATCAGTTCACCAACCTCCGATTGACAATTGGATTTAGGTGTGAAACTGATAAAAAATAATACTAAGAAAATGTAAGGCTTCATTGTGTTGATTTCGAAAAATGGTTATTCAGGTTTTATTGTAAAAACGGATTGCTTCAATAGTAAAAGTAGAGTATTTATGAATATTTCATTTCCGTAAAAATACCTAACCATCAGATTGTTAGTGTAATAAAAGATTTAATATGCCTTTTTTATTACAATTTTCAAACAAGACACCGTTTTAGTCTATTCTTAAGATTATTGGTTTGTCCAATGTAATATTGGTCGTATTGAATTGACTTAAGTAGGTAGGTGTGAAATTTCAAATTAAGGGAGAGGAAAACAAGTGGCGTGAGGGAGATTTGAATGCTGATGCTAGATCAGCAACTTGACAAATAATTTACAAATTGTTTCGTCAAGGCTCCCGACCTCAGGGTTATCGACTTTTAAGAGTATTTCTTGATGAAATC
>CBFHXS010000147.1:226-3795 GCA_965659845.1 Brumimicrobium sp. | reverse complement strand
GGGAGTTAAGGATACGGGTAATATCATGCCAGGACATGGGGGAGTGTTAGATCGCTTCGATGCCGTAATTTTCGCAACTCCATTCTTCTTTTTATGGTTAACTCTAGCTTTGACTCAATTCAACTTTTTTCAATAGAAAATGCTGTTGTCAGCAAATTGCATTAATTTTGGCACCTTATAATATTTTTGATCAGCATTTAAGATGAAATTACACCGCGAAGGATACCTTATTATAACTATTGGACTTTTGATCCTTATAGGAATTCAGTTTTTGAATTTCCTACTGTTTATGGCAGTTGGTTGGTTGTGGTTGTTTACTGTTTTGACTTTAGGTGCGATCGTTATGGCGTACTTAATCATTCAGTTCTTTCGTATTCCCAAGGTATTGTTTCAAGGAGGTGAGAATGAAATTATTTCTCCTGCAGATGGAAAAGTTGTAGTGATAGAGGAGGTTGAAGAAACAGAATATTTTAATGATAAAAGGATTCAAATCTCTATCTTCATGTCACCACTTAATGTACATGCAAACTTTAACCCTATTTCAGGTATAGTAAAATACGCTAAGTATCATTCGGGTTTATTTCTAGTTGCTTGGCACCCAAAAAGCTCAACAGATAATGAGCGAACAACATTTGTTGTAGAACACCCGAATGGAAAAGAGGTGATGTTTAGACAAATTGCAGGTGCTGTTGCGAGAAGGATATGCTATTACGTTCAAACTGGTGATAAAGTATTGGCAGGAGAAGAATATGGTTTTATTAAGTTTGGTTCAAGAATTGATTTGCTTCTTCCTTTAGATACTAAGATCGATGTTAAGATTGGAGATAAAGTAAAAGGTAGAATTACTAAAATTGGTGAAATAAACTAAAAAGCGTTATCTTTGAGACAACAAAAAGTTAAAACTATGAAAAAGACATTAATGATATTGGCAATGGGATTGTTCTTGGGAACAATTGGTTATACATCTGTTGCAACTGCCGCTGCTATAAATGAAGTAGAATGTGAAGGCGATCACGACAAGAAGAAGTGCAAGAAAAAAGATTGCAAAGAAGAAGGTTGTGACAAAGAAAAGTCTGGTGATAAGAAAGCATGTTGTTCAAAAGAAGAAGCAAAATCTTCTGACAAAAAGGCTTGTTGTTCTAAGGATAAAGCATCAGCTGAAACGAAAACAGCTAAAGCTAAAATAGCAACAGCTAAATCTTCTACAACTGCATCTACTGAAAAGAAGCAATGCTCAAAAGAAAAAGGTAAGAAATCATGTTGTTCTAAAAAAGCTGCTCATAAATAGCACGTTTTTGTCACAATATTTAAAAAGTCGGATGATCTTCATTCGACTTTTTTTTATGCGCTATTGTCTATTATTTATTCTTATCATTGCTTGTGCACAAAGAAGCCGAGATTAGCTTTTTAAATAGCAACAATTAGCTTTGGAGGTTGACTTGGTCTGATATTGGTTAATCGGTTCATTAGCTATTATTAGGAGTTCTCTTAATCTAACATGATTTGAGAGTGAATGCTTATTCTATTTAAGAACTAACCTTATTAGCCTATTTCATATCAATAAAAAAACCGCGCTAAATTATTAACGCGGTTTCTCATTATGATCTTTATCCCATACTACTCATTCAAGTACTCCATAATCTCATCAAGATTCGGAGAAAGTATGATTTCAGTTCTTCTATTTTTTGCTCTTCCTGCTTTAGTTGAATTTGAAGCTTTTGGATCATGTTCTCCTCTACCAGAAGCTGTAAGACGATCTGGGTCAAGGTTATGATCACCTTCCAGTAACCTAACCATGGAAGTTGCTCTGGCCACACTTAAATCCCAGTTGTCTTTGAATTTAGATGTGCTGATCGGTACATTATCCGTGTGTCCTTCGATTAAGATCTCGAATTCAGGGTTCTTTTTCAGTACTCTAGCTAATACACCTAGAGCATCTTTTCCTTTCTCTTGAACCTCAGCTTTTCCGGATGCAAACATCAACTTATCAGACATACTCACGTAAACTTTTCCATCTTTAACTTCGATGGATAATTCGTCAGCATCAAATCCTAACAAAGCCTCACGTAATAGTCTATTCAGTCGTTTAGCGATAGAATCTTGTCTGGCAATGATTTGCTCAAGTTCTTTAATTCTTAGCTCTCTTTGTCTTAGCTCTTCTTCTTTTAACGCTAATCTTCTTTCCTTTTCCTTCAAACGCTCATCAAATAGATACCCTTGATTGAGTTTATCTGTCATCATTCCAGAAAAGCGTTCAGTAATGTCGATGTTATCTTGCTGAAGCTTCTTATATTTCTTATTCAACGTGTCATATTTCATATGCATTAGGGAGAGGTCTGATGTTAACTCACCATTTACTGAAACTAAACTATCATTTTCAAATCCTAACTCTTGATTTCGTTGAACAAGGAACTTGTTTTCTTCATCTTTGATCTTAACAGTTTCACAAAGGTCATCACGTTCCTGTACAACCGCAACTAGGCGATTACCTCCGGCAAGATTTCCAGCAGGCTTTTCTTCTCCACACTTGTAAACAGGTGCGCAAGAAGACGCTAGAATAATTACTCCAGAGATTAGTAATAATTGAGTCTTTTTCATATTCATTTATTTGTAGCTCAAAAATAGCTATTTACATGATGAATTCCGCTTTATGATCAAAAAATAACCTTACGAATTAATTCATAATAAGAGAAGTTATCTTGAATAGAAATGTGGTATTAGAAATAGTATGAAGGTAAACGATTACACCTTGTCGTGCTTCCAGCGTCGGTGAGACCATAACCAGTATTCGGGATGTTCTTTGATCACCATTTCTAAGTATTCGGCATGTTTGTCTAAAACGAAACCTTCACGTTCCTTACTAACATCATCTGAAATAGGGTAGAAAGTAACTTCGTAAAACCCTCTTTTTTTCTTTCTGATACACCCAAATAGAATAACTTGATCGTATTTTATTGCAAGCTTTTCAGCTCCTTTCATCCATCCTGTATCTTGATTTAAAAAGGTATTCCAGTAGGCTGTTTTAGGATTCCCTGGAGACTGATCATTCATCATGATACTCATTTTCGGTTTCCCTCCTTGATTAGATGCGAAATATCTTGGAACTCCTCTCATACTCATCATCTTCATTCCAAAGCGTTGCCTTGACTTGAGAATTACTCTATCAAAGAATTTATTTTTAAGTGGACGATAAGCAGCAATAGTACTGTGTTTCATTTGTTGGGCAATACCAACTGCATAATATTCCCAATTGTTATAATGCCCACAAAGCACAATAACATCTTTACCTTCATCGTAATATTTGTATAGGATTTCTGGATTGATTAAGGCACAACGCTCTTTTATGGCTTTATCAGATATGGTAAGAGATTTTGTACTTTCCACTAAAAAGTCAGCAAAGTGGCGATAAAACTTTCGTTCGATATCTTTTATCTCTTTTTCTTTAAGGTGAGGAAAAGAGTTTTTTAGATTCTCTCTAACCACCTTTTTTCTATAACTGACAATATAATAGAGAAGAAAATAAACCACGTTTGATACCCCGTATAGAATACGGAAAGGCAAATGCGATA
>CBFHXS010000147.1:0-216 GCA_965659845.1 Brumimicrobium sp. | reverse complement strand
CGGGCTTAGCAGTTTAGACATTCTCTCTAAAAATCCCCAAAAATAGCTTTTATATATAAACAAAGCCCTTTCGGTTTCATAAGTTTTATTGTAACGACTAAAAAGATGAGATATTTCAACTATTTATAGGAATTTTCATGTGAACGTAATCATTTTAAACTTACATTGTTAAGTAATAAGAACATAAGGCCAATTTCATGTGGAGACGATTTTTTT
>CBFHXS010000146.1:0-3881 GCA_965659845.1 Brumimicrobium sp. | reverse complement strand
CAAGAGATCCAGCAAACGGAAAGAATGGTTATTCAGGACCGTACGATTTATGAAGATGCTTTTATTTTTGCTCCGAACCTTCATTCAATGGGTTTGATGACGACCAGAGATTTTGAAAATTACTTTTCATTGTTCAACCTGATCGAATCTTTTGTTTCTCCACCAGATTTGTTGATTTATTTACGAGCTAGTGTACCTACATTGGTGAATCAAATTCAAAAGCGTGGCAGAAACTATGAGGAAAGTATCCGACTAGATTATTTGAAGCGTTTAAATGAACGTTACGAAGCGTGGATTAGTACCTATGATAAAGGGAAGTTATTGATCATTGATGTTGATGATAACAATTACCATGAAAATCCTGAAGATTTAGGGAAGATAATCTCTTCGATTGATGCTGAGATCAATGGATTGTTCTAGCAAACCTTCGTTTTTAAAAAGGTCACATCTCAGATTGAACAACACCAAACATTCTCTTATATCTTGTGTTATCATTAACTAATGCATAGTCAGATGATGTGATGCGATATATACTACTCTTTTTTTTACTACAGTTGGATTTTACTGCTTTTTGTCAATCCGATAAACAGTTTCAGATTCTGGGAGGAATCGTTGAAGGTAAATCTAGCCAACCAATTCCCTATGCTACAGTTGTTGCAAAAAGTCATTCCGACGGATCTGTAGTCCAAGGAACTACAACGAATGAAGAAGGTGCTTTCATTCTTGAAATTAAAACTAAGACGGTTTTCCTTGAGATCAAATTCATGGGCTACAAGGATAGACGTATAGATTCCTTACATTTCATTAATGGTACTGCAGAATTAGGGGTAATTAATCTCGAAAGCAACGTAACTGAGCTGGAAGGGGTCGAAATAAGAGCAGAGAAGTCAACGCTAGAGTTTAAATTAGATAAACGTGTTTTTAATGTAGGAAAGGACATCAGTAGTACAGGAATGGGTGCCCTTGAACTCCTTAACAATGTACCTTCAGTAAACGTGGATATTGAAGGAGCCATAACTTTGCGAAACAATGCAGGTGTTCAAATTCTAATCAACGGAAAGCCATCTGTATTGGCGGATGAACAGAGTGGAGCACTAGGTAGTATAACTGCAGATCAAATTGAAAAGATAGAGGTGATTACGAATCCTTCGGCTAAATATCAAGCAGAAGGCTCTGCTGGGATTATCAATATCGTTTTGAAGAAAGACAACAAGAAAGGATTGAATGGTTCTGTATCTGTAAATACAGGTTGGCCGCATAACCATAGCCTTGGAGCCAGTATGAATTATAGAACTGAAAAGTTTAATTTCTTTACTCAGTTTGGAGCAGGATATAGGTCATTGCCACAATACTTTAACAATGAAAACACAGATTTTACAGACAGTTCAACAGTGCTAAGTGATGGCGTGAATTATCGAAACGAGAACTTTTACAATATTACGCTTGGTACGGATTATTACATCAATAAATATAATGTGATAACTCTTTCAGGGAGCTTTGCCTATGAAATTGAAGATCAACCGTCAGAAACAAATTTTACAATTACTGATCTTGACGGCAATGAATTGTCTCAATGGGGGCGAGAGGAGGTTACTAGTGCTACCAATCCAAAATGGGAGTATGATTTACAATATGTCAAGCAATTTAAGAATAAGGAAGGTCACGAATTATCCTTTGGTACACTTGGAAGGTACTTTGGAAAGAACCTTTCTTCGGAATTCACAAATCGAGGTTTGTCAGGTATTGAACCTTCTCCAGATCAGAGAACTTCGACTAATTTCCAGCAAGCAGACTATACGTATAAACTGGATTATAAAAACCCAATCTCAGAAAAGATTACTTTAGAATCCGGTGCTCAGTATGTAATTTATGATGTCGGTAATGACTATGAGGTTCTTGACGAGGATAATGGTGAATTCGTGGTGGACTCTAATTTGACCAATAACTTTGAATTTGTTCAAAATGTACTAGGTGTTTATGTTACTGGAGCATATGAAAGTGATCATTGGGGATTAAAGTTAGGGTTGAGGGGTGAGAATACTGAGCTGAATACACTACTCACAAACACAGATCAAAAGAATGAGCAGAACTATTCTAATTTATTTCCTTCATTACATACATCGTATAAATTTTCGAAAAGGTTTTCAGTTCAGGCAGGTTATTCGAGAAGGATTTATCGACCTAGGCTTTGGGATTTAAATCCATTTTTCAATATTCGAAATAACTTTAATATACGCCAAGGGAACCCTAATCTTCTTCCAGAATTTACTGACTCGTATGAATTAACGGGGATATTTGTTTGGAAGAAAGTCACTTTAAATACTAGTATATACAACCTCTATACGACAGATGTTATCGAACGAGTTTCATTCTTTGATGGGAATGTAAACATTCGTAAACCTGACAATATTGGAACGAGTAATACTACTGGTTTAGAACTGAATGCGAAATATAATGCAACAAAGTGGCTCACCATTAACGGAGATTTTAACTATGGTTATTTTATCAGAAAAGGATCTTTTAATGATCAAGTCTTTGATTTCTCTGGACAGAAGTATACTGCAGAAATGACTTCAAAGTTTAAGTTAAAGAGAGGATTTGATATAGAACTTTCAGGTGAGTACCGTTCGGAAATTGTTACAGTACAAGGTACTCAATCTGGCTTCGCATTTATGAATGCTGGGGTGCGTAAAAAGATCATGAAAGGAAAGATGATCCTTAGTTTATCTGTAAGAGATATTTTCGCTTCTAGAATACGAGAGTTTGTAGTTGACCAAGGTAGCAACTATACATATAGTTTTCAGCAGAGAGGCAGGTTTTTAACCTTTGGAATTAGTTATGGGTTCGGAAAAGGAGAAGCTATGACATACTCAGGAAGGCGACGTTAATTAAAGATCGATAATTCTACTCTCAAGATCTTTCAGGATAACTTTTAACTCTCCGATTAATTTCAATTTTTTCTCTTCTTCTGTTTTTCCACTTTGGTGCTTTTCGGCAAATTCACGAAGAATGATTTCCGCATCAAGAAAATGATGCTCCTCAAATGGGCCATCTAGATTTTCAATGATTGTAATACATTCCAAGGTTACCATGAAGTCATGTTGAGTAGCTAGAGTCACGAAATCAACAAGGTATGTTGAGTAATCTACCTTGCTATTCCAGATTGTGCTCAATAGAGGACGGTGTATATTCTTGAAGTTTTGGTCTAACAATATTTCTATAATTATATCCGCACTTCCAGTCGATTTGATATCTCCTAAAAATTGTATAATCTCTTGTTCAGACTTATTAGAAACTCCATTAGACCATACTTCTATGATAGGGAAGATAGCATCATCATCTCCATTGACTTGAAGTCCCTTCAAGGCTTTAGAAATCTTTTTCTCATCACCTGATTTGAGATCGGTAATAAGTGCATTCATTTTTGCTTTACGTTCTTTCTCCTTTTCTGCCATATCCTTACTTTTAAAGTGGGCACAAAAGTAGTCATTTCATCTTGCTAAAAAAAATGAACTATTGGTAAGGATTTGATAACGCCCTGAAATATGTACATTTGATAAAAAGAACAAGGAATGAAGGTCAAGGACGAATATATGAATCATTGTGGCATAGGTATTATGGGGCACAAGAGAGACCACAATATTGGTACTTTGTGGCGTTCAGCATATATTCTTGGAGCATCTTATATTTTTACCATTGGAAAAAAGTACAAGAAGCAAACAAGCGACGTATTGAAGACCTGGGCAAGAATCCCACTTTTTCACTATGAAGATTTTGATGACTTCAGATCGCACTTGCCTTACGACTGTCGTTTGGTTGGAATAGAACTAGATGACCGCGCCACGCCATTGAAGGATTTTGTGCATCCTAAACGAGCAGTT
>CBFHXS010000145.1:0-3885 GCA_965659845.1 Brumimicrobium sp. | reverse complement strand
AAAATACAAGACCTCCTTGGAATCTTCAAAAGGTATTAGCTCTTCAAAATTATTTTCTATCCGATGAGCTAGCTGTAACCCTTCATGCTCTCGGGAACAAAGACTTGCAATCGACCTTATCATATCTAATGCATCCTCAAGAGAATAAATATCGCTCATCCAGACTGGAGCTATTTTTCTCAACTCCTCAATATCCTTGAGCGTATTTTCCTCTTTATTTCCAATGATCAGATCTGGATTTAACTCACGTACCTTCTCTATGTTGACATTTTTCGTTCCTCCTACTCGAATTTTGGTTCTAAACCATTCATCAGGATGTATACAGAATTTCGTAATACCTACTACCTCTGAAGTCAATCCAAGGTCAGATAATAGTTCGGTTTGAGAGGGAACAAGGGATACAATTCTACTGGGAGTTTGGGCTAACTCGTGAATGCCACCTAACTGATCCTCGGACCTTATCATTATGCTATTGCAGCTATTAAGTCATGACGAGTAACGATGTGATACTCTCCTTCTCCAAGGTCTACAAGAGCCGCAGGAACATCCTTTGATATCACTTTAGATAGGTCTTTAATTGGCGTATCAGAAGCTACCACAGGCAATTTAGGCCCCATGATTTTCCCTATCACCTGATCCTTCATACTCGTGTCATCCATAATCTCGTTGATTAACGTTGTTTCATCAACCATCCCTACAAATTCACCATCTTTTGTAACTGGGATTTGAGATATTTTGTGTGCTCTCATTTTAGCTACAGCGTGCGATACCAATTCTTCAACCCCCAAAGTAACCATTGGATTGTCAATATGATTTTGGATTAAATCTATCGCTGTTTTATGATCTTCCTCAAGGAAACCACGTTCTCGCATCCAATCATCGTTAAAAATTTTACCTACGTAGCGACTTCCGTGGTCATGGAATAGAGTTACAACAACATCATCTTCTTTTATCTCATCGCCAAGTTGCAATAACCCTTTTATTGCAGAACCTGCTGAATTACCAACAAAAATACCCTCTTCACGTGCTAGCCTTCTGGTATAAATAGCAGCATCCTTATCAGTAACTTTTTCGAATTTATCGATCAGTGAAAAATTCACATTTTTAGGAAGTATGTCCTCTCCTATTCCTTCCGTGATATATGGATAAATTTCATTTTCATCAAATTCTCCAGTTTCATGATACTTTTTAAATACAGATCCGTATGTATCTATACCCCAGACCTTAATGTTTGGATTCTTAGATTTCAAATAACTACTTACTCCAGAAATCGTTCCTCCTGTACCAACACCAACGACAAAATGAGTCACTTTACCATCTGTTTGTTCCCAAATTTCGGGACCTGTTGACTCGTAATGCGCAATACAATTTGAAGGATTATCATACTGATTAACATACCAAGAGTTTGGTGTTTCTTCTGAAAGTCGCTTTGAAACAGAATAATAAGAACGAGGATCTTCAGCAGGCACATTCGTTGGACATACAACAACTTCAGCACCAACGGCACGAAGAATATCCATTTTTTCCTTACTCTGCTTATCAGCAAGGACACATATCAATTTGTACCCCTTTATGATACACGCAAGAGCTAAACCCATTCCTGTATTTCCAGAGGTGCCTTCTATCACTGTTCCTCCTGGCTTCAAAATACCGATCTTTTCAGCATCTTCAATCATTTTAAGAGCCATTCTGTCCTTAACGGAATTACCTGGATTTGTTGTTTCAACCTTAGCTAAAACAGTCCCTTTAATATCTTTAGTTAATTTATTTAGTCTCACCAAAGGGGTGTTACCAATCGTCTCAAGTATGTTGTTGTAGATTTTCATCAATAGAATTTTGTGCAAAGGTATAAAGTCCTTCGATTAGAACGAAAAAATTGTAAGAATAAATATGAAGATGATCAATAAAAGAAAGTTTGGCTTTAAAAAGCTTAAAATTAACGCTTCAACCTGACTACATTTTCTACGGATATTGCTTGACATGATTCACACCCTGGTGGCAAAGGAGCTCTACTTGGATAATATTGAAATTGAAGATATGCCCCATCAACCTTGAAAATTTCATCAAGATTGATAGGGTAATAACTATTATCATCGTCTTTCTCAAGGATCAACTTCACAGGACAACCTGTTTTGTCCAAAACGACCTTTCCAATTGCTATATTGTCAGGCGTACCTTCTTCTGAATTATTTTCTACATTGGTCACAGGTTCGTCTAAAATTGCTTCACTAGTGTTTCCGCAAGACATCAATATAGCTAAAGCTGGAAGTACTACAACATAAGTTAGTTTCATAATGATAAATCTATTTTACGATAGCTACCTTCTTAACTCTCATGAAGTCATCCTTACCAACGCGAACAATATAAACTCCACTGCCTAAAGAAGCAATGTCAAAAGAAGTCTCTAAATCACCGGTTGGTGCTGAAATAATTTGTCTTCCAATGCTACGACCATCCAATCCAAATAATTCAACATACATCTGATCTGATGATGGAAAAGATGAAACATCTACTAGCAATTGATTTTGATCTTGAACTGCATTCAAAACGGGACTTTCTTCAGAAATTGTTTCCTGATCAACACCCACTTGTTCTTCTAAATTGAAGGAAAATATTTTAGTTCTTCTTGAACCACCGTTACCAATATACTCTCCGGTAAACCAAAACGTTGAACCGTCTGGATCTAGAGACATGTGAGCGTAGTCACCATAACGGTTCCCTCCACTTTGATAGAATAACCCCTCTTGAGCTATTGTTTCAGGTTGAGACATATCACCTAGAGCATCCCAAGAAAACCTTCCAGTACATGCCAAACCTGGATAATCATTAGGACCAGATATTGAGTAAGCCAAACCTACATGACCATTATAATCCATCGCAATACTTCCAATAAAACGACTTCTACCATCGTTTGGAGCAAATGTACTCTGTTGATAAACTTCCCAATCCAATGAATCTACATCTTGTCTCAATTCATACCAGCGGATTCCTGCCGTGTTTGAACCATCAACATCAACTACATTACATAACATAACACTGTTGTGTGTAGGCCATCTTAAGTACTGAGCTCTATAGTTGAATATTGAAGAAATCGCATCCAAACGCTGGTTCGTTCCTTTCTGAACAATGTCATCCCAATTGGTCGTGAAAACAGAATTAAATGCTGCTGTTGGCAATTCTTGATCAATAGTTATGCTTGAACTATTCGGATTTGTCCAATCTACTGACATCTTCATAATTAATATATGATCTTCAGTTACGCCTGCTGACCATGCATCATCTTGGAAAGTAAATAAACTTATCGGAGTTCCATAAGGAGGAAGATCACCGTCTGCATCTGCTGGTAGAACACTTCTAAACCCATAATGTGTTGCAAAACTTGGTAAATTCATTGAAATCATTGATGCTGTTGGATCTCCAACCAACATCTTCTCTCTTTCAAAAGAAACTACATTCTCTGTGAAAGTGTTAGAAGTCATGTAATATCCATCCGACCAAACTGAATATTTTGGATAATCTGGAAATGATGGAAAACTAAATTCATACAAATAATAAGCCCCTAGAGGATCAGCTGTTTCAGAAACAGCCAATAGAATTTCGTTTGAACCTGTTTGAAACTGAGTGATTACAAAACGCTCGGCTTGTTGATCAAACATTACGATTGGATCCCCAGAATTTGTAGACCCTGGCCAAAGTGTATTAAGTCCAGAAGGTGCAGAGGCATTTGATCCGTCTTTGTTAAAAACCTTGTAAGCAGTATTCACTGCTTGAACATAATAATCTTTACTTACCGCGCCAGAAGGATCTGGTGGAAAACTCCCCCCCATTCCAGCTACATTAACTCCTAAATTGATTTGCCCCCCTTTCTGTTGTTCTGTTTGTCTA
>CBFHXS010000144.1:0-3937 GCA_965659845.1 Brumimicrobium sp. | reverse complement strand
ATGAATTTGGAAACGACGAATACAGAAGAGCCTTTGGTTGGGTTATGCGTTTATATAAGTTTGGTAGAAATTACCCTCAAGCCAAATATCTAGAAGGTGTTTGTAGATATAGAAATACGGATAAATCAACTGCAAGACTCAAATGGAAAGAAGGACAAGAACTTCTAGAAAGCAGCGAGCCTAACTCATGGGGTGAGGCGGATAAGCAACTTATGATGCTAGGACTCTATGAATCAGCAAAAGTCCTGAAAGAATCTCGCCAAGAGAATAGAGCGAAAGAAATAATGAACTTAGGTGCTCCATACTTTGAAGACAATGATAAGTGGCAAGATTATTATGATGAAATTGTAAATTCTTAACGATTAATATTGATTATTTAAATCCCCGAAAAGTTGATACTTTAGGGGATTTTTTTTTGTACCATGAGGCTTATTATTTTTGTATTAGCAAGCGCATTGATTTGTTACTCTACCATAGGACAAGAAAGAACAAACGTATATGTACTTCCAGGACAGGGTGCTGATTGTCGACTATTTGCAGAGTTAGAATTAGACACCAGCACGTATGCATTGAACTGTCTCTCGTATGGAATCCCTGGTAGAGACGAAACAATGAGTAGTTTTGCGAAAAATATTTCTAAATACATAGATACGACAAAACCATTTATTTTAATAGGCACATCATTAGGAGGAATGTTAGCTGTTGAGATAGCTCATTACCTCACCCCTGATCAAACAATTATTATTTCCAGTGCTAAAGAACGAAAAGAACTGCCTTTAAGGTATAAGTTTCAAAGAATGGTTCCAATTTATGCCATGTTTCCGCCACAAGTCTTAAAGAAAGGAGCATTAGCACTCCAGCCCATTGTAGAACCGGATAGAAATAAATATGAGCAGACCTTTGTGAGTATGTTATCAGACAAACCTAATATTTACTATCAACGAAGCATAGGGTTAATAATAAATTGGGAAAGGACAAATTGCGAAAGAGATATAATCCATTTACACGGAGATAACGATCACACAATTCCCATACGCAACATAGAAAATGCCATAGTAGTTGAAGGAGGATCACATATGATGACGCTCACATCTGCAGAGAAAATAAGTAAAATATTAAATGCCCAATTGAATTAAACATTGAATCTGAAGTGCATGATGTCACCATCCTGCACAATATACTCCTTCCCTTCTATTTTAAATTTACCTGCTTCTTTAACAGCTGACTCAGATCCTAGCTCAATAAAGTCATCATACTTCATAACTTCAGCTCGGATAAATCCTTTTTCAAAGTCCGTATGAATAACTCCAGCAGCCTGAGGTCCTGTAGAACCCTTTTTAACAGTCCATGCTCGCACCTCTTTCTCTCCAGCTGTGAAATACGTATCTAAGTCAAGTAAGTTATAAGCAGATCGAATTAACCTATGTACTCCTGGTTCATCTAAACCGAGCTCCTCCAGAAACATTTGTCGCTCCTCGTAAGTTTCAAGTTCAGTGATATCAGCCTCGATTTGAGCACCAATCACTAACACTTCAGCATCTTCATCCTTTACAGCTTCTTTTACCTTTTCAACGTAATTATTTCCAGCCTTTACAGAAGCTTCATCTACATTGCATAAGTACATCACCGGCTTAGAAGTAATCAACTGAAACTCTTTCACGAAAGGAATTTCAGAATCTTCGAACGATAATGACCTTACGGAGTTACCTTCCTCGAGATGCTTCTTAATTTTCTCTGCTAATTCGAATGATTTTTTAGCATCCTTGTCTCCTGATTTGACAGTTCTTTCGAGCGACTTGATACGTTTTTCAATCGTTTCCAAGTCTTTCAATTGAAGTTCATAGTCAATTACTTCTTTATCACGAATTGGATCAACTGAACCATCTACATGAACTACGTTTCCGTCATCAAAGCAACGCAAGACATGAATAATTGCATCGGTCTCACGAATATTGGCAAGAAATTGATTCCCTAAACCTTCTCCCTTCGAGGCTCCTTTAACCAAACCAGCGATATCAACGATCTCCATGGTAGTTGGGATAACCTTTTCCGGATTAACCAAAGATTCCAATTTTTCCAATCTTGGATCAGGTACTGAAATAGTTCCAACATTAGGCTCTATTGTACAAAAAGGAAAGTTTGCCGATTGAGCTTTTGCATTAGACAAACAATTAAAAAGAGTAGACTTACCTACATTCGGTAGACCTACTATACCACATTTCAATGCCATGTATACTTAATTTTGGGTGCAAATATACGAGTTGATTTCGATTTAATTCGCAGTAAAAAGTTAATAATTAGTCAATCTGTTTTGACGCGTAGTCTGAATTCTTCCGCTGAATAACACCATCCCATATCTGTTGAATAGAAGCAGCTAAAGCTCTCCCTTCACCTTCTTGAGCATCATTCATTACTTTAGGATCCTCGAAATAATGTTTAATGAAGTTTGTATCAAAATCTCCGCTTCTAAATGCAGGATGTTTCATTACATACTTTCCAAAATCAAGCGTAGTTCTTAATCCAGAAATTTCATAATGATCAATAGCCTTGATCATCCTATCGATGGCTTCTTCTCTATTCCTACCCCATGTGACTAATTTTGCAATCATTGGATCATAATAGATAGGAATTTCCATTCCTTCTTCAAATGCATCGTCAATTCGTATATAATCCGCGACAGGTTTTTTATAGCGATGAAGTGTACCAATATCCGGTGTAAAGTTATTCAATGCATCCTCGGCATACACACGAACTTCCATAGCATGACCATTCATTTGCACTTCCTCTTGAGCAATAGGCAACTTTTCACCTCTCGCTACTCTAATTTGCCATTCAACAAGATCTAATCCTGTAATCTCTTCCGTAACAGGGTGTTCAACCTGTAATCTTGTATTCATTTCAAGGAAATAAAAGTCGAGATTTGCATCCAACAGGAATTCTACGGTACCTGCTCCAGCGTAATTACATGCTTTTGCTACATTACAAGCAGATGCCCCCATTTTCTCTCTTAGTTCTGTCGTTAACACAGCGCTAGGGGCTTCTTCAATAACCTTTTGATGTCTTCGTTGAATACTGCATTCTCTCTCATGCAAATGAATAACATTACCATGATTATCTGCAAAAATTTGAATTTCTATATGTCGAGGCTTTGTAACAAACTTCTCTACAAATACTGCATCGTCGCCAAAAGAAGAACGAGCTTCAGATTGAGCGAGCTGCATTTGCTCCTCCATCTCTTCTTCTTTTTCAACTAAACGCATTCCTTTACCGCCACCACCAGCAGAGGCTTTGATTAAAACAGGGAAACCTATTTCCTTTGCGATTTCTTTAGCTTTCTCGAAATCTTTCACCGCTTGATCAATACCCGGAACCAGAGGCACATCATATTCCTTAACTCGTTGTTTAGCACTAAGTTTATCCCCCATTACCTTCATCGCTTCTGCAGTTGGACCAATTAAAGTAATTCCTTCCTTTTTAAGGCGTTCTGCGAAGTTTGCGTTTTCTGATAAAAAACCATATCCTGGGTGAATTCCATCTACTCCCAAGTCTTTAGCCACCTGGATTATTTTGTCTTGCACTAAATAGCTTTCTGCAGATGGAGCTGGACCAATGAGAACAGCCTCATTCGCTTCATGGACGAAAGGTGCGTCTTTATCCGCCTCTGAATAAACCGCAACTGACTTAATATTCATTCGATTCAGCGTACGAATTATTCTACGCGCAATCTCTCCTCTGTTTGCTACTAGTACTTTTTTCATTCCTCTTCTTTTACTGCGTTTTCTTCTAAATATTCTGCTGGAATTGGTTCTCTATTGTCCTTTTTCCTCGGCAGATCTTTTTTATTATCCTTACCTCTAAATAGATTGGCAAAAAATTGAAATAATTTGAAGTCCTCTAAGGTATGAAAATCTTCTTTATAACTTACACCAATCCCCTG
>CBFHXS010000143.1:0-3960 GCA_965659845.1 Brumimicrobium sp. | reverse complement strand
GGAGTTGTATTCGCATAAGCTGGGTCCAGGCTATTATCAACAATCAGTAATAATAAGGTTAAGAGAAAAACGAAAACGCGATAGTTTCGTGAAGCTTTAGCAAGTGAAGTCAATAAAACAGCAAATGCAATTCCAAAGAATAAGAGTTCAATATTTATAATTCTTGTCATTGATCGCATAGCTCCAAACCCCGGTAGCAGTTGAATAAAGTAGTAAAGTGAGTTATCACTAACTCTTAAAAATAAGATAAATGTAATCGCACCAGAAATCATTATGAGCCACGAGTTCCTATTGGAAAATGACAATTGATCACACACACTTTTCTTCACTGAAAAATAAACCATTGCCAATACAGCTATGGTAACTAACCAGCCTGAAAACAACCAGTGATCCCAAAAAGCAGTTTGTTCGCCTCCTATAAAATTCTCAACGGGCGAATGAATTAGAGTTCCAGGATGTGCGGAAAGATAACTCTCTAAAGTTGGTATACTATGCTTCACTTGTTCGTAGGTATGAAGCGCATCGGATTTAGACCTTCTTAAGTATGGTGCAAACAAAACATATAACATGACAATGTTTAGCAATAGAGAAGCAACATAGAGCACTACTGTTTTTGGAGCAGTTAATTGCTTTTTAATCATTGTCCAATTTTCAAATACAATGAATGCGAATAGTACAGCGAATGGAATTAAGGTCATAAATCCGAGATAGATTCCACAATAGAACACATATGTCAGAGACAGCACTGCCCAGAAAAACCACTTCCAATGGCCTCTTTCACGCCATAAGAGAAGAAACAACAGCGCTAACGGAATGGCAAATCGAGGAAATGTTTGCGCATGATTCATTTGAGCTGCGAGCCCTATAGAGAAAGCAAATATAAACGCAGCAACTCCCGAGAACCAACTTTTGCGAGATAGATAAGAGGCAAGTACGTAAGCACTTGTATAATTCAATATGGCCAGCATAATTGCCCATAACTGGAAAGAAGTAAAGATGTCAAACCCTCCCAATCTGAATACAGAGTAGATAGGAGCGCTGCCCAAAAGGTTGTCGGACAAAGAAATCACCTCTGGTTCAGGATACATAAATCCTGCATTCCAGAATTCGTCAACAGTTCCAATGAAAAATTGATGACAATGCTCCAGAATGAATAAATTAAAACGTGTATCTCCAAGGTCTCCTGGCAACAAGGATAGGTCACTACCAAAATACGTTGGAATAAATACGTAAAGTCCAATGCCAAGAGGTAAAAAAAACGAAACGAAACGCTCTAAAAAGTTCATTGTATATTATTTACTACTGAATAGGTATGAAAATTCATATTTCCTCTTTTGGTTCTTGTTCAAAGTGTCGCTCATTGCAAATACGTGTACCGATTCAGGTAAACCAAAACTATTATGATTTATGGAAGATCGTTCTGCATTCACAAATTCTTCAGATTCGCTGAAAACACTGTCTTTGAACATTTCACAGGTTCCGTCTTCAGCATAAATAAAACTACGCGCCTTGTAAAAACCACCTTCATATTGCTCCTGGATTTTAATTATTCCATTTCCATAGTAATAGCGACGTTGCTCCAGGGTTTTGTCTACTAAATCAATGAGTTTAAAGCTTTGCGAATAATTTCTTGGGGATCCATAATGATACAAATAGCTACCATTTGCTTGAAAATGTTCATCGATAAAATGAACGTTCCATAATGAAGAGTCCGTAATATAGATGTGTTTTTCAGAGAGTGTTGATAAAGCATTTTTATATGATATTGATATACTGTCCATATTATCAAATATTAATCTATCAAAAACCTTAAGATCTTCTACTTGGTCAAAAATTCCCTGGATACTATTTTGATTTTCTTTAAACAGATATTTCGTAGATATAGTTGGTGGACTGTAGCCTAGCGAGTCGGGACTCTTTTTATAATCAAATACATGTTCAGCGATTTGAATGGCTTGAGAATATTCTTCGAGAGTGACTTGCTTGACCCAGCCTTCACTATCAAAAATAAATTTCCATATTTCATCAGGAAAAGTGTCTTTAGGCATTTTATTATTTTGATTCTCCTGAAACCGATAAATAGCGAGACTTAGTTTAGCAATGCTATCCGATTGCACAATATCCTTATTGAACCAGTTTGGGAAGCTTATATTGTGAAACCCTTCATCGTTGAAAGAGGTCCAATTGACCAATTCACTCACAATGGGAGGTTCTGATACTTCAACTTTTTTTTGACTGCGTTCTTGAGTGCACCCTCCGATAATTAAGAGGAATAAAGAAAATCGAAATACGAACCGCTTAGAAATCATGTACTAAAGGTCTCGTTTTTTGATGGAATTACAATAGAATGATGTCCGGCTTTTTTTAATTCTTCTTTAAAATGTTCCTGAACTTTGCGTTCTCCATGAACTAAAAACAGCTTTTTGATCTTTCCTGGATTCATAGAGGATAGGTATTGGACCATTTCTTCATAATCCCCATGTGCACTCAAGGACTTGATATAAACTATTTCTGCTTTAACTTCTTTTTCATCCCCAAAAATAGTTACCTTTTTATCTCTTCTTTGCAGCTTTCCCGCAAGTGAATTCGGTTCGGCATACCCGACAAAAAGAATCGTGTTTTTTGGATCTTCTATCCCATGGTAAATATGATGTTTAACCCTGCCGGCATCTGCCATTCCAGACGCTGAAATGATCACACATGGGTTAGAGGTAACGTTCAGGCGTTTCGACTCATTGATTTGCTTCGTATAGGACAACTTATCAAATCCAAACGGGTCTTTTCTCGATTTACAAAAACGTTGTACTTCCTTCGTTAATAGATAGGAGTATTTTCTAGTGATATCTGTAGCATTTGTCGCTAATGGGCTATCAACGAATATCTTGACTTCTGGAAGTAAGCCGTGAAGGTCTAATTTATTTAGCGCAAAGACGAGCTCTTGGGTACGTCCTAGACTAAAAGCAGGAATAGTAAGCTTTCCCTTTTTCTCTTTAAAAGTATGTAACAATGTGCTTAACAGCGCTTGTTCTGCGTCAACGGTTCTGTCATGAAGTCGATCGCCATAGGTAGATTCGCATATCACATAATCAGCTTGAGGAACAGGTTCGGGATCTTTAATTAAAGATGTGTTGTACCTACCTATATCGGCGGTGTATAACATGGTGTGCTTCTCACTTAGTTCATCTATATTTAAGTATACGGCAGCACTTCCAAGAATATGTCCATTTGGAATAAAAGTGATTTCAATACCATCAACAACTTTTATTTTCTCATGTTCCTTAACAATTACGAACTGCTCTAATGCTTTTTCGACGTGCTTTGACGTATACAGAGGTTCATAGGCGTCACTTCCTTCTCTTTTGTGTCGCTTATTTGAATAGTGAACGTCAGCTTCTTGAATATATGCACTATCTCGCAACATGATTTCGCAAAGTGCGTAAGTCGCTTCTGTGCAATAGACATTTCCCTCATACCCATCTTTAACAAATTTTGGAATCAATCCAGAGTGATCGATGTGTGCATGAGACAAAACAATAGCATTAATTTCATTGGGCTCTGCGAAATCTTCGCTGTTCAGCTTATGTGTATCCTTTCCTAATCCTTGATACATCCCACAGTCCAGCATAACTTTCTTGTTGTCCCATAATGTGATAATATGTTTACTACCAGTTACTGTGCCTGCTGCTCCTGCAAATTTTATTTCCATGAAAAAGGTATTTCTGGTAAAGCTAATGAATTACAAACCCTGTTAATGTAATTCGTATTACTTTATTTTAGGTTCAGCTTGATAAATTGGTATCCTCAATTCCTTGCATTACATTTGCACCATGGAAATGCGCCCGATAGAAGATTGGCTGCCTCTGACAATGAAAGAGGTAAAGAAGAGAGGATGGGAAGAGGTCGATGTGGTATTGATCTCTGGTGACTCCTACGTGGATCACCCTTCTTTTGGTACTGCCG
>CBFHXS010000142.1:0-4295 GCA_965659845.1 Brumimicrobium sp. | reverse complement strand
GACTTTACCTTTTCAGTTTGAATCGTTTCTTTTTTGATCCAAACTTTCTCATATGCATCCTGAACTAGATCCTGAGCTGAAGATTCGTCTTTGCTTAATTTAATAGCAAAGCGATACAGTCCGTCACTGAATTCTTTTACTGCGATATTGTAATCCTTTTTGTCCACGTTTTAGCTTAATATATGAGCAAGACGATTAACTCCTGGATAAGTTACAACTGAATTATAAATTTTTTATAAAATTCACAAGGACTGGACTTAACCCCTTGTGTAGTGCAAGTTTTGGGTCATAATACGTTTTGATATTTTCTTCTCTTTGGGCAGGAGCGACTTTTAATACGTGATTCATACCTTCTATGAATTGCACTTCGACATCTCCAGATTTAGCCAAAATATCAGCTTCTCTATTTTTTACTTGAATATCAGTTGTACCTTGAATAACTAGAATAGGTATTTCTAACTTAGCAATTTCCACAGCTGGATCAAGCTTTATCCAAGAAATTAAAAATGGCTGAACCTCGGGACTGAAAATCGACATTAGTTGCATTGGAACATTTTGAATTGTATCGCCCTTTTTTAGAGAAGAAAGTATGCGTTCAGTGTCATCTTGGAATTCTGCGGCTCCTGCGGAAAGTTGATCCTTTAAAATCTTATCAATCGTGTTTCCTGCACCGGCTAGAGAAATGAAGGCGTCTACTGACTCCTCTTGCGCGGCCAATATTCCAATTAAAGAACCTTGAGAATGACCAAGTATTGTCACAGAACTAAAATCTCCTTTTTTCTTGAGGAACTTAACCCATGAAATCGCATCTTGAACAAGATGTTGAAAGGTTAGTTCAGTAGTCTCAAGTCGGGCATCAGCACTTTCACCAATTCCTTGCTTATCATATCGCAAAGATGCAATTCCTTCTTTTGCCAGCGATTTTGCGAGCATTTTATATGCGTTTGATTGAACCATCATACTGTTCCCGTTACGGTCTGTGGGTCCTGATCCTGCTATAATTAAGACGACAGGAACTTCTTTTTTGTCTGCTGGATAGACTAGGCTACCGTAAAGTTTTCCGTGGTTTGTTTTGATTTTTACTTGCTTCTCATTCTGACTATATGCGGCAGTCAGAAACAAGAGTAGATTAATGAGAGTTATCAATTTGGCATTAAACATCATCCTTATTTGTTAATTTCGTTGTTAGGTGATCAAAATTAAGGATTCTGAAAGAAATGAACGATAAGATCTTTTTGTTGGAGGACAACGATAAAAAACTTCTAGCTATAGGCGAAGAGTATAGTGTCAAGGGAGATTTGAACTCCTGTAATTCTTTTTTGGAAGCGCACAAGGGTGAGCATATTTTTGGGTTTATATCGTATGATTTGAAAAATCAAATCGAAGATTTGACATCTGAGAATGATTCTATCATTGAGTTTCCTGAATTGTACTTTGCTGTTCCCAAACATGTACTGAGCATTAAAGAAGAGGAAGTTACTTACCTTAAAGGGGAATCAAGTGAAGGTATTGATTCTATTCTCTCTAGATTTAGTGAGGATCAGCCAAATTCTAGATGTAATCAAGTTGAGCTTCAATCATCAATTACCAAAGAACAGTACCTTAAGAGGGTCAGAAAATTACAAGATCACATTCAATATGGAGATATATACGAAGTTACTTTTTGTCAGGAATTCTATGCTCGGGATGTGTCGATAGACCCATTTGAAGCATATGCTAATTTATCTCAATTGACACAAGCTCCTTTTAGTTGTTTTGTTCAGCATGATTCTTTGTTTCTTTTGTCCGGAAGTCCTGAGCGGTTTATGAGTATGAAGGGCAATCGCATCTCTTCAGAGCCGATAAAAGGTACTGCGAGAAGAAGTGAAAATAGTAGTGAAGACGCCAATAATAAGAGTAGACTGATCAATAGTTCGAAGGAGAAGGCAGAGAATGTTATGATCGTAGATCTTGTTAGAAATGATCTGTCAAAAATAGCGAAAACAAATTCTGTAAATGTGGATGAGTTATTTGGTGTCTATAGTTTTAATACCGTTCATCAACTGATAAGTACAATAACTGCAGAGTTAAGAGATGAGGTTAATTTCGATGCGATTTTACGAGCAATGTTTCCAATGGGAAGTATGACGGGTGCACCGAAAATTAGCGCTATGAAATTAATCGAAAAATACGAGACCTTTAAACGAGGATTGTTCTCTGGGTCTGTTGGATATATCTCTCCAGAAGGTGATTTTGATTTCAACGTAATCATTCGAAGCATTCTATATGATGAGACCAAAAGGTATGTTTCATGTCCTGTGGGCGGAGCAATAACAATTCAGTCTAGTCCAGAAGAAGAGTACGAGGAGTGTTTGTTGAAAGTTGAGGCACTAAAGAAAGCACTTGCTAAATGACCGTGAAGGTGAAATATTGGGTGGCTTGCAGTGGCGGTGTTGACTCCATCGTTCTTGTACATTTATTTTCTGAAATGGGATTGCCGTTTGGTATATTACACTGTAACTTTCAGCTTAGAGAAGACGAGTCTAATGAGGATGAAAAGTTTGTGAAATCGATTGCAGATGAATTGAATATCCCGATTAGAATTAAAAAATTTGATACTTCATATTATAAGTCAGAAAAACGAATGAACACTCAGTTAGCTGCAAGACAACTGCGTTATCAATGGTTTGATGAGGTATATAATGAAACAGGTGCGAAGATTTGCTTAGGGCACCATAAGGATGATCAAATCGAAACTTTCTTGCTTCAATTGCGAAGAGGTGCAAAGATTAAAGGTCTAGGAGCAATGCCTCTTCACATAAATAATTATGTCAGGCCGCTTTTGAAATACGCTAAGTCAGACTTGATAGACTTGGCAGTAAAGAATAGATGGAGTTGGAGAGAGGATTTATCAAATCGATCTAATGATTACAAGAGGAACTTGTATCGTAATGAGATGCTGCCTAAATTAGGCAGAGAATCACTTTCAAGTATTGAAGAGTTGGTTTATGATTTTCAAGATATGCGAGGTTGTGTAGATGGTTTTAAATTGGGGACATATAACCGCTTCTCAGCCTTAGAATTTGAAATCAAAGAGTGGAAGAGTTACCCTTTATGGTTAAAGCAGTTTATCATATCTGAAAATAACCTCAGTAAATTTCCCGTTAGCGAGATAGATAAATTGTGTAACTCTACGAACGGTGCTTCTTTTCGGGATGATCATTATTCGGTATGGAGATGGAAGGAAAAACTTGTTTTCTATGAAGAAGGGAAATTTCAAGTAGAGGCTAAAATAGATCATGTTAAGAGTGAAAACTTAACTTTTATGAAGGGGATGTTGTACCTCGATGCAGATAAAGTAAAGGAGGGTGTTTATTTCGCCGATTTAGATAAGGAATTAAGTTTTGTTCCCCTAGGCTTAAAGAGTGAGAAGACCGTTATGAGATTCCTTAAAGATAAAGGCGTTCCAAAATATATTAGGAAAGAAATTCCAGTGCTTGTAGATGGTGAAGGAAAGTTGTTGGGAGTATATGATCTTGCTATTGATGATCGATTTCAAATAAGTGACGAAACGCAAGATGTTTATGCGGTCTCATTTCATCTCAGGTGATGTTTTGCATTAATCTAAAAGTAATTTTTTGTTAAATGCGCCTTCTGTTCTCGTATTACGTTAAATTGTTTTAATTTTGAATGAACTAAAATATCTAACGAAAATGAAAAAATTAAGAATTTTGTCAATGGCGTTATTAGCTGTGACATTTGTATTGGGATCGTGTAGCAAGTATGAAGAGGGTCCAGCACTTTCTTTGAGAACTAAAAAAGCAAGGCTAACTGGTCAGTGGAAAATTGAAAAATACGTTGATGCTGATGGAGAAGAGTCTGAACCGAATCAATTGGATGCAAATATTGTTACGGAATTTACCGAAGATAACAGCGTGTTCGTTTATCTTGACGGAGATGAGGTAGGAGATGGAACTTGGGAGTTTACAGATTCAAAAGAAGGTGTTATTATGGACGTTTCTATATTTGGTTTACCTTCTGAAGCTGAAAATTCTAGGATTATCAAGTTAAGAAATGATGAGGTTTGGATGACGCAAGAAGAAGATTATAACGAAAGTTCTAACAACTACGGAGGATATACGGTATACATTCCTGCATAGTATCGCAAATAATTATCAAAGAGGTGCTCTGTCAAGGAGCGCCTCTTTTTGTTTTATTGCTAAATCATTCCACCTACTTTATTATCTTTGTTAGTAATTTATTGTAAAGAAATTCTATATGAAGAAAATTCAAATGGTTGATCTGATTACTCAGTA
>CBFHXS010000141.1:0-4638 GCA_965659845.1 Brumimicrobium sp. | reverse complement strand
ATTCGCCTAATGGAAGTATAGCTGTATCTATTCTGGCTAAATTAAAAATATTCTCCTCAAGTAAAGCATAATTGCGCTCCATCACTGTATCCGCTTCTTTCTGAAAGTATGAATATTGGGAGTAAATGTAACCATCAGAGTTGTTCACTTGAGTAAATAACTGCCCACACCAGTCTTGAGAACTAAAAGATACCTTCAACGGAAATCTTGGATCGTATTTTTCAATTGGAGTAAAAACAGAGGTATACATTGAGTAATCGTAAATACCCGTGCTGAATCGATCTATTTTATTCATCTTCAAAACCTCTATTGATTGAGAAGTACTTCCCATATCTGATTTCACTTGTCGTGCAGGCATAAAAGGTTCGGTAACAAATATTAAAACAGCCTCTCCCGGGTGGACATTGTTATATCTCGCACGAGATAATTCGTAAGTCACTATTTCCGCTTTACCAGAAAAATATGGCAAACTATAACTCACACCTTTTATATTTCTTGGATTGAATGCTTTTCTCTGCACAAGACCCTCTTTTTCACCCCATTCCCCTATTCGATCATCATCTTTATTTTTAACTTGACAACTCGATAGTAGCATGCTAAATAATATGAAAACGTAAATCGGATTATACTTCATATAGAATTGAAAATTACTGACATATATCATATATAGAATTGATAAACGGTGTATTTAAGGCTACAATTAAAAATTAATTTTGTTTCAAATAATTAAATCTAATATTATGAGTAGCACTATTGAAATCGACAATGAATATATGACTCTTAAGGACATCAAGGACCAGTTCAACAACAAATTTCCAAATCTGAAAATTGAATTCTTTCAAAATCATCATGATTCAGGTGAAGGTACTCCAGAGACAGCTATCTACGATGACTCTCTAAAACTAAAGGATATACGTAATGAAGGATCTTTAAGTCCAATCAGTATTCATGGTAACACCAAAACAGGTTCACTTGAAGAACATTTCGAAAATGAGTATGGTGTTAACGTGCAAGTTTATAAGAAACGCGGTGAAACTTGGATTCAAACCACATCCACTGACGACTGGACACTTTCCGAGCAAGAGGAAAGTACTCATACACTGACAGATTAATTTCTTTTTAACCCCAATTATGGAGTTCAAATGTTGCATCTGTGACTTTTAAAAAAGGGTTACATTCAGTAGGATTCTGATTGTTCGAGAAAAGCAAATGAAAAATAAAATTGCTACTTTTGAAGAAACAGAATAATTCATTGAAATGAGTGACTTTTATAGTGATTTCTCAAGTGTTGATGCTTCAGAATGGATGAATAAAGTAAAGATTGATCTGAAAGGTAAACTTCCCGAAGAATCTTTACATTACAAACATCCTATTGAAGGTGTTGTATACAAAGCATACGCCCTATCCAAAGGTAAGGATGATGAATTTGGTGTACCAGGAAGCCCATCCTACCTAAGAGGAACAAGTATAGACAGCAATGACTGGGTAATTAATGTTGCTATCCCCAATGAATCGCCGAAAATCGTGAACAAAATAGCGTTGCAACATTTGATGAATGGTGCTACTGGATTAAGGATTAATCTTTCAAATTATTCTGTAGAGGATTGCAAAGAAGCTGTCAAGGGAATCGAATTTAAATACATCAATGTTACCTTTAAATACAACACTGAAGAGCAGAAAAAATGGCTAAAAGATAATTTCGAAGATAAAAGCCTAAACATATCGCTTGTAAGTGACCTAGAGTCAACTGAGTTAGTTTTAACGAATGTAAGAAGTATAACTGTTCAAGGAGATCAAGTTCAAGCTTCAGGAGGGAATGTAGTTCAAGAGATCGCATGGTGTTTGTATAAAGCTCACGCTAAGTTGCATGAATTACTTAATGATGGAAAATCATTAAAAGACGCTGCTGACCAGATAAAATTCAGAATTGGTGTCGGGGGCAATTACTTTTTTGAAATTGCTAAAATCAGAAGCTTAAGAAATTTGTGGTTTGGAATTGTTCAAGCGTATTCAAATGAAGATGAAACGATAGGCAAAGCATACATTGAGGCTCAAACAGGATTTGTAAATAAATCTCTTAAAGACCCACATACTAATTTACTCAGACAAACAACAGAAGCTCTATCTGCTATAATCGGTGGAATTGAAGAGTTAACCGTTCTTCCTTACAATTGGTATGCTGAATCTCCAGACCTTACGAAAACACAAAGATTAGCAACAAATATTGGTCTTTTGTTAAAAGAAGAGTCTTATTTAGATAAAGTTATCGATCCATCCGGAGGCTCATACAGCATAGAGGAGCTAACTTCGTCTATCTCTGATGAAGCATGGAAAGCCTTTCAATCATTGGAAAATGGAGAGCTTTCTTCATTCAATGAAAAAATACAAAATGTCGCAAAAAAGAGGTTGGAAATTGTTGAAAGTAAGGAATTTACTCATATCGGTGTAAACAAATACTTTAATAATGAAAAAGCACAAGATACTTGGGGTTCTCTTCCCGAGACTCCATTTGGAAAAATGTTAATCATTGAACAGGATATTAAAATTGAAGCCTAATGCAGAAAGTTGATTTTACAAAGATTGAACGACCTAAGGTGGTTTCCGCATCGGACGCTAATGCAAAGAAGTCAATGGAAACAGCTGAAAAGATAGAGCTTAAGTCATTCTATGCACTATCTGACATCTCTATGCTTGAACAGCGTAATTTTGTTTCTGGGTTACCGCCTTATTTGAGGGGCCCCTATTCTACGATGTATACGGCTAGACCTTGGACCATTAGGCAATACGCAGGATTCTCCACCGCAGAAGATTCAAATGCTTTTTACAAAAGAAACCTTAAAGCAGGACAAAAAGGATTGTCCGTTGCATTCGATCTTGCCACTCACCGTGGGTATGACTCAGATCATGATCGCGTTGTAGGTGATGTTGGTAAAGCTGGTGTTGCGATCGACTCTATTCTTGATATGAAGATATTGTTTGATGATATACCTTTGGATAAAATGTCTGTATCGATGACAATGAATGGTGCAGTTATTCCCATTATGGCATTTTACATAGTCGCAGCGGAAGAGCAAGGTGTAAATAAAAAAGATCTTTCAGGTACAATACAAAATGATATTTTGAAAGAATTCATGGTGAGGAATACATACATATACCCTCCTTTGCCATCCATGAAGATCATTTCTGATATTTTTGAATATACCTCTCAGAAAATGCCTCGTTTCAATTCGATTTCCATTTCAGGGTATCACATGCAGGAAGCCGGAGCAACTGCAGCAATTGAGCTAGCATATACGCTTGCAGACGGACTCGAATACATCCGTGCGGGAATAAAAGCAGGTTTAAAAATAGACGATTTCGCTCCACGACTGAGTTTCTTTTGGGGTATCGGCATGAATCATTTCATGGAGATTGCCAAATTGAGAGCTGGAAGACTTTTATGGTCTAAGATCGTGAAAAAATTTGACCCTCAAAACAATAAATCACTTGCACTGAGAACGCACTGCCAAACCTCTGGGTGGAGTTTAACGGAGCAAGATCCTTTTAACAATGTAGCCAGAACATGTATTGAAGCATTAGCTGCTGTTTTCGGAGGAACTCAATCTCTCCATACAAATGCATTAGATGAAGCTATCGCTTTACCAACTGACTTTTCTGCTCGTATAGCACGTAACACTCAAATATATCTTCAAGAAGAGACTGGTATTACAGACTTCATAGATCCTTGGGGAGGTAGTTATTACGTTGAGAAATTGACAGATGAGCTTGTGAATGAAGCTTGGAAACTTATTGAAGAAGTGGAAGAACTTGGAGGAATGGCTAAAGCTATTGAAACCGGAGTTCCTAAAATGAGAATTGAAGAAGCAGCAGCCAGAAAACAAGCACGACTTGATGCTGGTAAAGATGTATTAGTTGGCGTCAATAGATATAAACTAGATAAAGAAGATCCAATTGATATATTGGAGGTAGATAATACTAAAGTGCGAGAATCGCAGCTAACAAGACTAGCGAAACTTCGAAAAGAGAGAGATGACGCCAAGGTAAATGCTTCATTAAATAAACTCGCTGAAGTTGCTAAATCTGGTAATGGAAACCTTCTTGAACATGCGGTAGAATGTGCCAGAAATCGTGCAAGTCTAGGAGAAATTTCAGACGCTATGGAAAAAAGCTTCGGCAGATACGAAGCGAAAATTAAATCTATAAGCGGAGTTTATTCAAGTGAATCTATGAAAGATGTTGATTTTGAAAATGCACAACTTAAAGCCGAAGAGTTCGGTAAAGTTGAAGGAAGAAGACCGCGAATAATGGTCGCAAAAATGGGGCAAGATGGTCATGATCGTGGAGCCAAAGTCATTGCTACTTCTTTTGCTGACATTGGATTTGATGTAGATATTGGTCCACTTTTCCAAACACCAAAAGAAGCAGCAAAACAAGCTGTAGAAAATGATGTTCATGTTGTTGGTGTATCTTCTTTAGCGGCAGGTCATAAAACACTCGTTCCACAAGTAATCGCTGAGTTAGAAGCGCTGGGTCGCGGAGACATAATGGTTGTTGCAGGTGGTGTCATACCTCAACAAGACTACGACTTCTTATACGACGCCGGAGTGTTTGGAATCTTCGGTCCAGGGACTAAAATAT
>CBFHXS010000140.1:0-4930 GCA_965659845.1 Brumimicrobium sp. | reverse complement strand
TGGGTTAAATGGTATGAAGATGTAATGGGATTTGAAAACTTCCTTTCATTTGATGACAAACAGATTCATACAGATTACTCTGCATTGATGTCTAAAGTGATGTCAAACGGCAATGGTCGTATTAAGTTCCCAATCAACGAACCAGCGGAAGGTAAAAAGAAATCTCAGATCGAAGAGTACCTTGATTATTATGAAAGTCCTGGAGTACAGCACATCGCAGTTGCTGCAGACGACATCATATCAACGGTTTCCGCTCTTCGAAGCAGAGGAGTTGAATTCTTAAGCGTTCCTCCGCAAACGTATTATGACGAAGTACCTATTCGACTAGGAGAACACGATCATGAATTAAGGGAAGACTTAGACAAGCTTCAAAAGCTTGGAATTATGGTTGATGCCGACGAAGAGGGTTATTTATTACAAATCTTCACAAAGCCTGTTGAGGATCGACCTACATTGTTTTTTGAAATTATTCAAAGAATGGGTGCTCGAGGTTTTGGTGCTGGTAATTTCAAGGCACTATTTGAATCGATAGAAAGAGAGCAGGAACTCCGTGGAACTCTATAATATGATGATTTAACAATTATTCAACACCTTCTTTCGTTATCTGAAAGAAGGTGTTGTTGTTTTACTTAACTTTGAAAAAGATCAATTTTATTACAATGTCTAATTTTCAATCATACAAAACACTTACTGATCGATTAAAGTCTCTTGGTGATAAACTATCGAGCGAAAAGTTATCTACTGAAGAGCTAGATGAGTTTGAATCCCTATCTCGACAACTATTCGAAAGAGCTTTAATCTTGAACTACAAGGCTAAAGAAGCGCAAGTTCATGGAGAAAAAGACTGGCCTCAGGAAGGTGTTATAAACACTAAGTCTGAACCCGAATTGAAAGAAGAAAAGAAAGATGTAGTCAAGGAAGAAGAAGTTGATACTGGAGAAATACAGTTTGATTTCTCTAGTGATATGGATGCAGTTGAAGATGTTGATCAGCCTTCTGAAACCAATGAGGTTGGAGTAAAACCGGAAACCACTCCGAAATCAGAGATCGAAGAAGCTACTGAAAACGCTGCTGAAGCCAAAACAGTCGAGAATTCAGCGTCTGAAGATACAATCAACGATAATTTCGATGATGAAAAGCAACAATCCTTTTATGAAAGATTTCAAAAGGTCCACAACGAGTCTATTGGCGATCGGTTAGGCGCGAGTAAGTTAAGTACACTTAAGAATGCAATTGGACTTAATGATAAGATGCAGTTCATTTCTGAGCTATTTGCTGGAGAGGCCGATGCTTTTAATAAATCCATAGAAGCTTTGGATCAGCAGCCTTCTAACGAGGACGCACGAAAAACACTCAGTCAGATTGCTTCCAAGCATACCTGGGATGAGGAAAACCCTCTTGTCGAAGAGTTCGCAAGACTGATAGAACGACGATATGTTGAAGAATAAACTCACGTACCTGTTTATTGTATTACTCCTTAGTGGAGGAATTTATGCCCAAGAGGAGAAGGCGCGAAGAATAACAAAAGTTCTTTGCAGTGATTCTCTTTACGGACGTGGTTATCTAAAAGATGGCACCAATAAAGCTGGAAGATTCCTCGCGTCCGAGTTCGAAAATTCTGGACTTCTGCCATTCGTAAACGACTCTTCTTACCTACAGCCATTTTCTCTTGATGTCAATACTTTTCCGAGCAAAGTATCCTTATCCGTAGATGGAGAACAACTTGACCCAGGTGTAGACTTTGTAGTAGATCCAATATCTGGTGGCGGGAATGGAACCATGTCCTTCATTAAAATTGACTCAACAATTATTGATAACCCTGAACAGCTACAACCAATGGTCGCGAAGGTAAAGTCCGAGGAAGCGAACGCTTTTTTTGTTGATCTAGCTGGAGTGTCAGTAAAGCTTGAAAATGAATTACAATATCAACTCAAGGGACTAGCCAGATTTGCTCCTGTGGTCTTTGTGACCTCTAGAAAGTTTACATGGGCCGTGGGACGTGTACAAATAAAACACCCTATTTTCATTGTTAAAGAAGGAAAAATGACACCAAAAGATGAGGTGAAATTTGACGTTGACGCAACATTTACGAAGGATTTTGAAAGTAATAACGTGGTTGGTTTCTTGCCAGGATCAAATAAACGCGCGAAGACCATAGTCTTTACTGCTCACTATGATCATCTAGGTGGTATGGGAACAGAAGAGTCTACTTATTTCCCTGGAGCGAATGATAATGCTAGCGGAACCGCTATGCTAATCTCCATGGCTGACTATTTCCGCAAAAACAGAAGTAAGTACAACATGCTATTTATTGCTTTTGCTGGTGAAGAAGCAGGGCTTGTTGGTTCCGAGTATTTTGTAAAGAATAGTCCTGTTCAAATGAAAAAAATTAAATTCTTACTCAACCTAGACATCATGGGGAGTGGCGAGAAAGGTATTACTGTTGTAAATGGTTCTGTACTTGAAAAACCTTTCAATAAACTGAAGAAAATCAACGACAAAAAAGGTTATTTAAATCAAGTGAAAAAGAGAGGTGAAACACAAAACAGCGACCATCATCATTTTTATGAAGAAGGAGTTCCGAGCTTTTTCATTTATACGATGGGAGATAATAATCATTACCACGATGTATATGATACTTACGAAGAACTAAGTTTTGCTGCCTATGAAGATGTTGTTCAGTTACTGATTGATTTTGTTGAGTGCATGTAAATCACTTCAGTAAACTAGCATGATATATCTTTAGCTCTTCCCAGCCAATGCTTTTTCCCGCTTTTTCTTTTGCCTCTGACAAAGACATTTCTATTTCATCTCCAAACAAATTCTTTAGTTGGTTCAGTTTTTCAGCATCCAGAACTTCTTCTACTTCAACTTTTTCATCCTTAATCAATTTACCAAGGTGCCTGAAAATAGTTTGATCAGTAACATTCCTTCTTTCGGCTATTTCTTTAGGGCTCCATCCTTTCTGGAACAGCTCTAACGTTTTCTCGTATGTATTTTGTTTCTTCTCCTTTTTTGGCTTTTTATTGGTCTTATTCAAGACGGTATCGTCAACATCAAGAATACTTGGGTTTTGCCTACGAATTTCGTCTTTCACAACCTGTATTTTGGCAATCTTGAAGTTTTTAACCTGCTCATTCCAAATAGAAGAACGATTAATTTCAGCTCCATTAGACATTTGATCCACAAGAGCCTTAGACTTCTTGAGATCCAAAATTGTTTCTGTCATCAAATCATCAAGCTCACTTAATTCCTCGAGATAATTCTTGGTGCTTCTCTTGTTTCCAAGCAAAAGAATCTGTTTTAGGTTCTCTCGAAAGACAGGTTCCAATACTTTGATGAAATACTGATATGCTGCTTCAACCCTTTCACGCAAAAGCTCAATATTAAAATCACTGGGCTGACAAATTCTAAAAAGTTGACTTCTAAATTTTCTCGCTGGCTCAAGTGTTGTAGTCAATTGTTCAGTTAAACGAATGAATTTTTCACGGTTCTTACCCATTTCCGAACGCTCGCCGGCTATTTTATGCTGATGTTCAAGAGAAAGCCATTTACTTACCATTCCGTCCCAATTGAATGCACTAGAAAGCCTGTCATTCAAATAGAGAATTGTACTGGACTCCAATTGATTATTCAAGACTTCTTGAGATGCTTTATTTTGAGCGTAAGCGACAACATCCCTATCATTCGTTAAGCCATTTAACTTGATAGGATTAAGTAAAACAAGCCCTTTCAGTGATCTCAACCTAGAAAGTGCTACATACGCCTGACCCGGGGCAAAAACTTTGGATAAGTCGAGTACTGCCTTATCAAATGTTAACCCTTGGCTTTTATGAACAGTTATGGCCCATGCTAATTTCAGCGGAAAGTGAACGAAAGTTCCTTTAACTTCTTCCTGTATTTCACCTGACTTTTCATCCAAGGTAAACTTTACATTTTCCCATTCATATTTTTCAACCTCAATGGTTTTGTTTTCTTCAGGAAAAGTGACGAATACAGCATCCGAATTCAACTCTGTGATCTGTCCGATTTTACCGTTAAAATACTCCTTTTGGAAAGTCGTATCATTCTTGATGAACATTACCTGAGCTCCAACCTTCAATTCCATCTGCTCCGCAATTGGGAACATGTGTGGAGGAAAATCTCCTGAAACCTCCGCTTTGTATTTATATAATTTTCCTTTTAAGGCATCCAACGAACGCTGGTTGATCTCATCTGCTTTATTATTGTGCGTGGTTAACGTGATAAAACCTTCATGTTTACTTGGTTCGAAGTCTTGTTTCACATAGTTGTTCAAGATATCGATATCTTCTTGGTCTACGAAGTTATTTCTTAAATGATTTAAGACTTGTATGAACTGTTCATCGTCCTGTCTGTAGATCTTATCTAATTCAACATATAAAGGAGGTCTTGCTTCCAATACTTTTGCATGGAAGAAAAAATATCCTTTGTAATAATTTGAAAGCGCACTTTTCTCCTCGTTCCTAACAATTGGAGGCAATTGAAGTAGGTCTCCAATAAAAAGAACTTGTACCCCACCAAATGGAGCACTGTTCCTCCTAACTTTTCGCAGCATAAAGTCGATCGCATCCAATAGGTCCGCCCGCAACATACTAACTTCATCAATAATCAATAATTCAAGATTCCTGATTATTGCTTGACGCTGTTTATTCATTTTGAAATGACGCTGAAGTGTCGACTGAGTATTCAACTGGAATCGATCTGACACATGCGGGGGCTGTCCAGTTATAGGTAAAAACCCACCAAAAGGTAATTGAAAAAAGGAATGAATGGTAACCCCTCCAGCATTTAGGGCTGCTATTCCAGTAGGAGCGACAACCACAGTGTTTTTGTGTGTTGTTTCAATGATTTTTTTTAGCAACGTAGTTTTACCCGTTCCTGCTTTACCCGTCAGAAAAACCGTTCGATT
>CBFHXS010000139.1:0-4932 GCA_965659845.1 Brumimicrobium sp. | reverse complement strand
AATATATGTCGATGAAAATACTCATTTCTTACAAGTAGCGAATCTTTAAAAGATACAACTCATAACTGAAAACTTAACAATATGAGTACTTTAATTAGCTAATTTTTAAAATCAGACATGCGTGAAACTGGCAATGAATCACTAGCTTTGCAAAAAAAAATCGATATCATGAGTATGTTTTGGGTTAAGCGGTCTGATGAAGAAATAAAAAGCACAGTTTTTGAAGCTTTAAATAAAAACATCAATTACGTTGATAAAAATGTAATCGGTGTGCCAGCATCTTATTTAGATGATAAAGTTTTTTCACAGGACGCAAGCTTTTTGAGTGAAGCCCCCTTTTTATCAACGTTGATTAAAAATCCAAATCATATCGGTTGTCATACCGTTGGTGAATCTGAATCGTTCTTTGCGGGAACTCAAGGGATTGAAAGAGAATTAATCAAGATTTGTGCGCATGATATTCTTCACGGTAAAAAAGAGGATGAGTTTGATGGATATGTTGCTTCTGGAGGCACAGAGGCAAATATGCAAGCAATATGGATATACAGAAATTATTTCAATACAGATAACGGTTTTAAAAACGATGAGATTTCAGTACTATGTTCAGCGGATAACCATTATTCAATGGATAAAGCAGGAAACGTACTCAACGTACGAGTTCAAAAAGTCGATGTTGAGGATGATACACGTACAATCACGAAAAAATTTATTAAAGATGCTGTTCAAGCTCAACTTGATGCGGGTGTAAAAGGATTTATAGTGGTTGCTAATATGATGACTACGATGTTCGGATCCGTTGATGAACCAGCATTGTATAGTGAAGTTCTTGAGGAGTTAGATCTTCCATATTTCTTGCATGTTGACGGTGCATATGGAGGATTTTACTTTCCTTTTTCTCAGAAGGAACACAATCTTGATTTCAGAAATGCAAAGGTTTCATCTGTAACTTTAGATGCTCATAAAATGGCTCAGGCCCCATATGGAACAGGACTTTTTATTATTAGAAAAAATTTAATCCAGTATGCAAACACAAAAGAGGCAAGTTATGTCGAAGGAGAAGATTTTACCTTGATAGGTAGTCGTTCCGGAGCTAATGCTGTTGCTGTTTGGATGATCTTATCGAAATATGGACCTTACGGTTGGATGGAAAAGATTTTTGTTCTCCAAAAACGAACGGCATGGATGTGTGAGCACCTTGATAAATTAGGAGTAGAGTATTTTCGTCATCCCTCTTCGAACATCATCACAATTAGAAGTGAGTTTTTGAATAATGAGATTGCAAAAAAATACGGATTAGTTCCCGATAATCATCAAGACCCAAAGTGGTTTAAGATTGTCGTAATGGATCATGTGACGATTGAAAAACTTAGTCCTTTGGTTGAAGACTTGAAAGGATTGAATTAGTTGAAAGAACCCGCTTTTCTCCATACTTGAAAAAGCGAGGCACTTATCAAATAACAGAGTACATCAATTGGGTCTGCTACAAAGTAGTTGTCATTCATTGGGAGAACTTCCTCAAAAATGACCGTTATTAAAACGAAGCTTATTAGGATCATTCCAACGCTCAACTCTAGACTGGGCTTAGAATAGATTTTCCGCAAGATAAAGAGTACAAGCGTGTTGATTAAAAACAAACTGAGTAAGTCGGCCAAATAACTCGTAATAAAAACAGGCATTTCAATTTCCAGATGTTTGAGAACATAATACGTTAAGTAAATAAAGAAAACGACTAAAAATAAAGGATGACCGACTGTTTTCATCCTGATGCTGCAACTGCGATATAAAGTATTAATACAACAAGTCCCACGTATACCCCCCAAATACTCATAATGATGAAGTATAATAGTTTGACGAAAGGGTTTTTCGATTGCTGAGCATATTCAAAAAACTGTTGCAATTTCCCTGGGGGTTTAGGAGCAGAAATTTTCCTGTCATCACCAGATTTTTCCAGAGCTCTTTTTTCTCGGTTGATTGTTGCTCCGCAATGCTTACACGTTTCTGTGTTCGAGGACCACTTATGGCAATTTGGACATTTTACCTGTTTCATAAGGTGAAGAACATGAGTTTCTCAAAAGTAATAATTTAATAATTGTGTGTTGTCAAGATCTTTGAGATTCTACATTGAATCGCTATATTAGCCTGAAAAATTGAAATACATGGCATACGAGAATATTACAACAGCACAAGAGGATCGGGTTCATATTATTACGATCAACAGACCGAAGCAATTAAATGCATTGAATAAAGCTACAATACAAGAATTGCATGATGCTTTGGATGCTGCAAATAAAGATGAATCTACTCGTGCTATCATTTTAACAGGTAGTGGGGAAAAAGCTTTTGTTGCAGGAGCTGATATTAAAGAGTTTGCGAATTTTAATATTGAACAAGGTCAGGAGCTCGCAGCGAATGGTCAGGAAGTATTATTCAATTTTGTTCAAAATTTATCGACGCCAGTAATAGCTGCTGTAAATGGTTTCGCTCTGGGAGGTGGTCTTGAACTGGCAATGGCTTCGCACATCCGCATAGCTTCTGATAATGCAAAACTAGGTTTGCCAGAAGTTTCTCTAGGAGTAATCCCTGGATATGGAGGAACGCAAAGACTTACTCAATTAGTAGGAAGAGGAAAAGCAATGGAGTTAATCACTACGGCAGGTATGATCGATGCTAAATCTGCTGAGCAATGGGGACTTGTAAATCATGTTGTTGCGCAGGAAGAATTAATGGGTCTTGCAATGAAGCTGGCCAAAAAAATATGTAATAATTCTGGTTCAGCAATTAAATCAGCAATCAAAGCAGTAAACGCGAACTATGTCGATGGATTGAATGGATTCAATGTCGAGATAACGGAATTCGGAAACTGTTTCGGAACCGATGAATTTAAAGAGGGAACATCAGCATTCTTGGAAAAAAGAAAACCAGAATTCAAGTAAAGGAACATTTTGGAATAATGCTAAAAGGTGGTCATATTTTGGTCACCTTTTTTTATGGGTTAATTTAATCCGCTTATTTAATAGTTATATTAGCATCGTTAAGGTAAACTATGAGTAATCCAATCAAGAAATTAGCAGGTCAAACGGCCATTTACGGCCTTTCCAGCATTGTTGGTCGCTTATTGAATTATTTGCTGGTTCCTTTATATACGAGTCAATACGTTTTTGAAAATCCATCGGATTATGGTGTAGTTGCTGAACTTTATGCTTATGTCGCATTTTTCATGGTGTTATTAACCTTCGGAATGGAAACGGCCTATTTTAAGTTTCTTAATGATCGAGACGACAAAAAACATGTGTTTAATAATTCATTACTCAGTGTGCTGTTAGTGAATGGTGTGTTTTTATGTATTCTTCTATTATTTCATCAGTCACTTGCCGAAAAGATGCTTTTTGGTGATCACCCAGAATACATTATTTTTTTGGGTGTAATTGTAACAATCGACGCAATATCTGCATTGCCGCTCGCTAAATTGAGGGCGGAAGAGAAAGCGAAAAAGTTCGCAATGATCCAGCTCTCGAGTATTGGGATCAATATTGGACTAAACCTCCTTTTACTACTTGTTGTTTTTGATAAGGAGAATCCTGCCCGGGCTGTTCAATTTATTTTAATCGCTAACCTTATAGCCTCTCTGGCCAAACCAGCATTTCTCTATAAAGATTTTCTACAGCTCCATTTCAAGTTAGATTTTACGTTGGTTAAGGCTATGATACGCTATAGTTTTCCGCTAGCATTAGCTGGGTTTGCATTTATAATTAATGAAACGATTGATCGCATTTTATTGAAACAGCTAACTGCTCATACATACACTGAAGAGATAGGGCGGGAAGCTGCCATAAAGCTGGGTGAAGCGCAGGTGGGAATATATAGCGCCAGTTATAAACTAGCAATGCTTGTTACTATATTTTTACAAGCTTATCGGTATGCTGCTGAACCTTTTTTCTTTTCAGAATCTAAGAATACAGATCGAAACAAGACCTATGTCAAAGTGATGAATTATTTTATTGCTGCCGTATTCTTTTGTTTTCTTGGTGTGAGTCTGAACTTAGATATTTTCAAGTACTTCATTCCAAACCCCAATTTTTGGGAAGGTTTGAAAGTTGTACCTATCTTATTATTGGCAAATGTCTTTTTAGGGATTTATATAAACCAGAGTATTTGGTATAAATTGAGTGGACAAACTCGGTTTGGCGCCTATATAGCAGTTGGTGGAGCTCTTTTCACGATTGTATTGAATGTTCTATTTATACCGGTTTATGGATATATAGCCTGTGCCTGGGTCACTTTTCTAGTGTATGGCGGTCAGATGGTAGCTTCATATCTGCTTGGTCAAAAACATTACCCCATCCCTTACAACTTGAGAAAGTTTGGTCTTTACGGTATTGTTGCACTTGTTTTTTATGGATTATTAACGTGGATCAATATTCAACCAGGGTGGACTCAGTTTATTATTCACAATCTCTTTATCCTTCTTTTTGTGGGATTGGTTTGGTTCATGGAAAAACCTCGACGCACAATCAGAGAATAGCATAAATTAAGCGTCAGTTAAGGGTGGAGTTTTTACAAACATTGATTTTCATGTATATTTGCGCCTTCAATAAATCAAATGGCTGCTCAGTTAAAACATAATCGTCTGGTTTTTATAGATATTGCTAGGTCTATAGCGATACTTATGATGCTTGAGGGACACTTTATTGTCATGGCTCTAAGTAATGAGTTTAGGGGTAATGAGTATTTACTTTATGACATTTGGCGATTTACGAGAGGCCTTACCGCTCCTCTTTTCTTTACGGTTTCTGGTTTAGTCTTCACTTATCTTTTGGTCAGAAATAATGTTGGTTTTTTTCAAAACAAAAGGGTAAAAAAAGGCTTAATTCGCTCTTTTAAACTTGTGCTCTGGGGATATGCCCTTCAACTGAACTTGCTCTATTTGATCCA
>CBFHXS010000138.1:2210-4955 GCA_965659845.1 Brumimicrobium sp. | reverse complement strand
GGTTATAGAGCATCTATGTACAATGCTTTAAAAATAGAAAGTGTTGAAGTTCTTGTTAACGTTTTACAATCTCTCAAATAATTAGTAAAAAATGAAAATATTAGCAAACGACGGTATTTCCCCCGAAGGAATAGAAAAACTAGAAGCAAACGGATTTCAAGTAATCACTGATAAGGTTGCACAGGAAGATTTAATTGAAGCGATAAATACAGAAAAGTACGCGGGACTGCTTGTGCGATCAGCAACTACAGTAAGGAAAGATATTATCGATAATTGTCCAGACCTAAAGTTCATCGGTCGTGGTGGAGTTGGAATGGACAATATAGATGTTTCATACGCTCGAGAAAAAGGAATTATTGTTGAAAATACTCCTGCTTCTTCCTCTCAATCTGTTGCAGAATTGGTGATGGGAAGTCTTTTCGCAATATCAAGAACTACTTTTGACTCTTACAAGGAAATGCCGGTGAATGGTGTTAGTGAGTTCAAGAAATTAAAAAAGAAATACGCCAAAGGTATTGAACTAAGAGGTAAAACATTACTTATTATAGGATTTGGAAGAATTGGTCAGGCTCTAGCTCAATACGCGTTAGGAGTTGGGATGAAGGTTAAAGGAGTGAATATAGATGCCGGAACAGTTGACATACCGCTAGAAATAGAAGGAGTTGGAACTGTTCACAGCAAGGTACAAGTCACCAACCAAATTGAAGAGTACATTGGAGAGGCTGACTTCATTTCATTACATGTTCCTAAGCAAGCGGATGGTAGTGCAGTAATTTCCAAAAGTGAATTCTCTAAAATGAAGGATGGAGTTCGTCTAGTTAACGCTGCCAGAGGCGGAGTAATTAATGAAAATGATTTATTAGAGGCGTTGAATTCAGGTAAAGTTGCATCAGCTGCTTTAGATGTTTTCGATAACGAGCCCACTCCAAGTGAAGATATTCTAAAGCATGAATCGATTGCTTGCACTCCGCATATTGGAGCAGCAACAGTTGAAGCTCAAGGAAGAATTGGGATTGAATTAGCCGATAAAATCATCAACAGTTTGAAATAGGTCTAAAGTGTATTCATCATAAAAAGACGCTCTAACTTACAATAGAGCGTCTTTTTTTTTCATCCATCTCTTCATAATAATGGCTATTATCAAAGTAGAGAAAAATGAAAAACCACCATATAAAACAGCTATCAGAGATAATCCGTCTATTTGCAAGACATTGTTAGCTAAGAATATTGCCAATGCTGAATTTTGAAGTCCCATCTCAATAGCTATTGTATATTTACCATCATGATTAATACCTATCCAACCAGAGCCAAAGAATCCTACAAACATCACAAAAACATTCAACAAGAGTGCAGGAATAAATAACTCCCAGTACTCCATCATAGATTTACCCCCATTATCGTTCTCCTCTAAAAGAACAATAGAAAAGACCAGCAAAAGAACAGCAGGAAGTATATAACGGAGAGAGGATTTTATTTTTTCAATTGATTTCCAAAAGTAATGATGAACAATACACCCTGCAGTAACAGGAAGTAATACAGTATACACTACTTCTAATAAAGTCTCAGTCATTGATAGTTCAACATGCTCATTTTGATCTAAAAAGAGCTTAAAGGCTAGATTCAAAATAAGTGGAATAGTCAAAACGATTATGAAACTATTAAAAGCCGTTATCGATACTGATAGAGCTACTCGACCATTTAACATAAAGGTCATAATATTGGAAGACGTTCCTCCAGGACAAGCAGCAATCAATACTATACCTAATTTATAAATGGGGTCAATAGGAAAAAGTGAAGCTATCGCGAAACCAACAAGAGGTAAAAGAATAAGTTGACCGATTAAACCAAAAAGAACAGCCTTTGGAGCGGTAAAAACATGTTTAAAATCTTTGTATTCAAGGTTCAATCCAATACCGAACATCATAACTCCAATAGAAATAGGAAGAAGATAATCTAGTAATGATTGCATTTAGAAAACACTTTAATAATCTTTTCTTATTCGGTCCATGGCTCTCTTATCATCCTTCGCCTTAAGGTCTTGTCTTTTGTCATGCAGTTTCTTACCTTGAGCGAGAGCAATCTCTAATTTTGCAAGTCCTTTGTTATTGATAAAAAGTCGCAAAGGCACAATTGTAAAACCTTTAGTATTCATCTTTTTCTCAAGCTTATTAATCTCTTGTTGATTCAAAAGTAGCTTGCGATCGGATACAGGAGTGTGCTGATAAAAAGAAGCGTTTTCATACTCTTTGATATACATATTTCTAATAAAAACCTCTCCACTTTCTACAACACAAAATGCCTCTTGAATACTCGCCTTACCTGCTCTTATACTTTTAATCTCAGTTCCCCCAAGTTGAATGCCAGCTACAAACTTATCCAGCAACTGATATTCAAAACGTGCCTTCTTATTTTTAATATTTATTGGGGCATTCGCTGACATGGGTAAATTGATTTTATTAGTTGTATCGTTTAATTTCTAGCTCATTTAAGCGAGATATGCCTAAGTAAAAGAAAATGATTGTAAATACCATAAGAATATGGCTCAAATCATCTTTATTGAACCATATGTGTGGATTGAATTGAAGCGTAAAAATAAATATTGACGGAAAAAGAATAATTACTGCAAGCACTGTATATCGAAAAGATTTAATTCCTTTTTTCCAATAATAAATACCGAAACCAAGACAGAAAAACAAATATGTTATAACGGCATCAGCCATTATGTAAATGAAGCTTTTAAAAATC
>CBFHXS010000138.1:0-2113 GCA_965659845.1 Brumimicrobium sp. | reverse complement strand
TTACAGCTAAAAGTCCGAAAGAAATCATTTTAGCATAAAGTATCCAGAGAAATCTATCCTTAACAGATGGCTTTATAACATCTAGACTAATCATAGCTCGACCTGCATGATAGGCCGCAACCACACCAAGAATCCAAGTCGGATACTTTCCATACACATCAAAATAGTTGAAAAACACATGACCAAAGCCACTTAGAAAAGTACTCATTCCGAAGAACAAATAGAATTTCCTCCAACTGCGTTCGAACTCACTTTTTGGGTCGTTTAATCTAAAATAAAGGATAAATGCTGTAATGGCGATAATCCAATTCGTTACTAAAGCCATAGGCTCTTGCAAACACAACCCAAAAACTGAAAAAGGCAATCGCTCTGCTGGGATATTACAAACATTTTCTACAAACAAAAACATCACGCAAAATTAATCTTTTCATTTTAAGAAATTGAGAAAATAGTTGAAAATAGATTTACAATGACAATGTTCTTCTCTAGAGTAACAGTACCTTTGTGGTGTGGACTTACCCTCAAAATATCTTACGGAAGCTGTAGAACAGCTTGCATCATTGCCGAGTATAGGAAAAAGGAGTGCTTTAAGACTGGTCATGGATTTACTCAAAAGACCAACTGAAGAAGTACGAAGATTTTCAGATGCTTTCACGTCACTTAAAGAACATATTCGATTCTGTGAACAGTGTGGAAACATATGTGATGGCAAACTTTGTACAATATGCATAAACCCTTCTCGGGAAAAGTCAATTGTATGCATCGTTGAAGATATTAGAGATATAATGGCTATTGAATCTACTGGTAGCTTCAGAGGAGTATATCACGTTCTCGGAGGAGTTATATCTCCAATGGATGGTATTGGTCCTGAAGACTTAAACATTGAATTATTGATGAAAAGAATTCATCATAAGGAGATCGAAGAAATAATATTTGCACTAAGCTCCACAATGGAAGGAGATACCACGAACTTTTATCTCTATAAGAAAATTGCAGACGAAAACATAAAAGTCACCACCTTATCAAGAGGAGTAGCTATCGGAACAGAATTGCATTATGCCGACGAATTAACATTAGGCAGGTCTATTTTGCAACGGCTACCTTTCGAATCTACTTTCAAAAAGTAAGTTCTTTTTTCTGTCAAGATTTTGAATTATAACATATTATGGTTAAATATGTAAGGTAAACACTTCCTAAATTGATAAGAACTACTATCATCTTCACGATATTTTCACTCGGTGCTCTATTCGGAACCTCTCAAAATAGCAGAATAGAATGGAGTCTAGAAGAAAAACACTGGATTACAAATCACCAAGAAATATCTTTCGGATATGAACCACACTGGGAACCTTATGAAATCTATGAAAATGGTGAGTATACCGGAATAGTCGGTGAATATGTCAAAATCATTGAAAAAGAAACTGGTATCAATCTCAAACCCATCTCAAACCTCACTTGGAAAAAAACACTTAATGGACTACGCAATGGTACAATACAAATGGTGCCTTGTTGCGCAATTACTCCAGACAGAGAAAAATATCTTCACTTTAGTGATATTTACATAAAAGACCCAATAGTCATAGTAAGTAGGCGAAATGGTCCGTATATGAGTAAACTCGAAGATCTAAAGAATAAGGAAATCGCTTTATCACGGAACTACTACACAATTGAACTAATTAAAAAACGCTATCCAAATATTAAAATCAACGAAAAAGAAACTATTAAAGAGTGTCTAGAAAGTGTTACAAGTGGTGAGTCAATTGCTTTTATCGGGAATTTGAATGTCATCACCTACCATATGAATAATTTGGGATTTAGTAACCTAGAAGTGGTCGGAACAACACCTTTCGAGTCTGGAAACATAGCAATGGCCGTGAATAATGAACTCAAACCTCTTATTCCCATCATCAATAAAGTACTGGACAATATCTCAGCAAAAGAAAAACACATCATAAGAAAAGAATGGATTGCTGAGTCGAATAACAAATCCTTTATGAACCCACAATTCATGTATTGGACAATTATTATATTGAGTGGAATATTTGTAGCATTGATACTTCTTTACTATTGGAATAATGTACTTAGAAAAATCATACGTAAAAAAAAGAAAACA
>CBFHXS010000137.1:0-4967 GCA_965659845.1 Brumimicrobium sp. | reverse complement strand
CATGGCCAACCCCCAAATTGAGTGCGTTGATAATCTGCAAATGCCTCCTGAATTTCTTGGCGAGAATTCATTACAAAAGGTCCGTGTTGAACTACAGGTTCATCAATCGGTCTTCCTTGCAATACCAAAAATTTAATTTTATTGTTAGCAGATTCGAAACTTAATTCGGCTTCTGGATTTACATCGACTGCATGATATTCTGGAATGGTATCTCCGTTGATTTTTAATTCAGCCCCTTCGTAAAAGAAGATTGTTCTATTTACACCTTTGCCAGTAGAGGGCAAGATGAAAAGTGAGTTTTCATCAATTTGAATGTTGTAAACACCAACAAAATTATCTGGATTATTCGCCCATGAAGGATTAGGAGGGGTAGGAGATTTTTTATCAAATAATTCACCAGCCATGATTTCAATGTTCGCATTTCCATGTTTGAAATTGGGAATATCTTCATTCCAAAACATTTTGTAGTCTGGTTTCTCCATTTTACTTCTTTTCGGTAGATTCAACCAAATCTGGAAAAGTTCCAATGGGTTTTCTTTGTCTTTATGAATTAAAGGAAACATTTCTGAATGCATCAAACCAGATCCTGCCGTCATCCACTGAAGATCCCCATCCCCGTATCGACCAGCACCACCAGCAGAATCAGAATGATCAACCATTCCTTTTCGAACCACGGTCAATGTTTCAAATCCACGATGGGGATGGCCTGGAAATCCAGGTACCTCTTTGCCGTGATACATTCTCCAACCGTCTTTGATGTTAAAATCAGAACCAAGTTGTCTTCCGGCTAGCGATGCTTCTGGCCCCATATTTTGATTCCCTTTTGGGTAGTTATCTTCATGATGCACACAGAATAAAAATGGATCCAAGGTTTCCCATTGAAATCCTAATGCTCTAACTTTCTTAATTGCTTTCATTTCTACTATTTCTTTCTTTTCATTCGTCATGCTGCCTAATAATGGAGCAGATGCAGCCGCAGTTGCACCCAATGCTAACTTTCCTAAAAAACTTCTTCTATCGTTCTTTTTTTTCATGACATTTCTATTTAGTTACCATGGTAAATATATAGTAATTACTTCTTATCAACAAGAAAAGTATGAAATTGTTGTTGCTTGATTGAAACATAGTTTACTGCATCAAATGTTACAAAACTATTACAATTGATCATCTATATTAGCGCAATTAAAAAGAGATACTATGAAAGAGTTTTGGGACAATAGGTACAGTGAGGAAGGGTTCGCGTATGGAGAAGAGCCGAATAGTTTTTTTAAAAGTCAGTTAGCTAAGTTAGCTCCTGGAAAAATACTCTTGCCAGCGGATGGTGAAGGTAGGAATGGAGTGTACGCAGCTAAACATGGGTGGGATGTTTGTGCTTTTGATATAAGCAGCTCTGGAAAGCAAAAGGCTGATCAGCTAGCAAAAAAGCACGGTGTACAAATCAATTTTGAAGTAGGAACTTTGGAAGAGTTAAATTTTGAGCCAGAATCATTTGATGTGATCGCATTGATTTTTGCTCATTTCCCCTTTTCAATCAAAGAATCGTATCATAAAGAATTCTTGAATTTGCTGAAGCCAGGAGGTGTAATAATTTTCGAAGCATTCAGTAAAGATCATCTTGAATATAGTGCGAAAAACCCAGAGGTAGGCGGTCCTAAAAATATTGATTTACTCTACAATGCGGAAGAACTTGAAGATTATTTTGATGTTCTTGAGAAACAGATGATCGTTACAACTGAAATCGAATTGGCAGAGGGGAAATATCATAAGGGGGTTGGCTCTGTTTTAAGGTACATAGGAAAGAAACAGTAGTAGTTATCATTGTGACCTTTTGAATTCAGAGAGTAGAATACTTGTTGCCATTGCAACATTTAATGATTCTCCTGACCCATATTTAGGAATAGAGATTGGGTTAGAAATTTTATTGATTAGTTTTTCACTGATTCCGTTCCCTTCATTTCCCATTAATAGAATAGCGCTTTGAGGGAGTTTTTCATTATAGACATTTTCACCTTCCAAAATAGCTCCAAAGACGGGTAGCTTATAATCGTTGATAAACGTTTCTAAATCCGTTAATACCGCATTTACAGTGAAAACAGCCCCCATTGACGCTTGAACAACTTTTGGGTTGTAAATATCAACACATCCATCCGAGAGTATGACATCTTTGATTCCAAACCAAGCAGATAGACGTAAGATTGTTCCCATATTGCCTGGGTCTTGAATATCATCTAAAGCGAGTATTAATGAAGACTCAATATTGTTTTCAACACTTTTTCTGCATACTGTTATGAAGGGTTGTGGACTTCTTAATGAAGATATTTGTCCGAGTTCTTTATTCGAAATTTCTACAATCTCCAGATCATTCAAATGTTTGATTTCTTGAGGTTGAGATGTATATATCGTTTTGATGCATTCGGGCGCATATTCAATGGCTTCATCCAGCAGTTTTTGTCCTTCAATAACAAATTCCTGGTGTTGATCACGAAATTTCTTTCTTTGAAGTGATCGAATGTATTTTATGTCTGCCTTTGAAATCACGAGGTTCAAAGTTAGTTTAAATCTTTAAAATACTTGTATTTTTGTTAGCTGTGAGATTCCTGAGTAAATATCTAACCCTTGTTATAGTCATTGGCTTTACTACTGCTTGTAATATTACAAGGAATGTTCCAGAGGGTTATTACCTGTTAAGAAAGAACATTATTGAAAACCCTAACTCAAGTACGATCTCAGAAGATGAGGTACGTAGTGTCCTTAAACAAAAACCAAATCATAAAACGATAGGAGTTCGTCTGAAATTACGCGTTTTTAATGCCGTTGACTCAACGAAAACGGCTAATGCTCAACGTGAAAGATACCTGAATTATCGAAAGAAAAATAAGCGAAAGTTAGTCAGACAGAAAAGAATCAATGCACGAAGAATTAATCGAGCGGTTAAACGAGGCTTAAGCACGTATAGGCCGAAGCGTGTTAAACTCAAGGATACAGTTAACCCTAAACCTACATTACGAGAAAAGCTCAAATATGAGTTTGGTGAACCACCGAAAATATTTGATTCTAGTGCTATGAATACTTCACGAGAGCAATTGGAGTTGCTGCTTCAAAAGAAAGGTTATTTTAAGGGTGAAGTGAGCGCAAGTGTAAAGTATAAAGAAAGGAAAGAGATTGCCATTGTGACGTATGAATTGTCACCTAAAACTCCATACATTGTCGATTCTTTGACATTGGATACTGACAATAAGAAGGTAACCAATCTTTATGAACTCTTTCAAAATGAAAGTGAACAAGCCTTGCAACCTCCATTTAGGTTTGATACAGATAAATTGGGAGAAATGAGAGAATCGATGGCAGAATTCATGCGTGATAATGCCATATATGGGTTCAAATCATCATACATCCATTATACTGCTGATACAATAGGTCGAGATTCAACTGTGCATATCATCCTTGAAGTAGCTCCAAGGATGATGGGGGATAAAGATAGTTTAGAACACAAACCTTTCGCAGTAACAAAAGTAAGAAATGTATATTTTCACATTCAGGATACATTGAACTATGAAGGAAACTTCTATCAAAATGAATTAAAGCCTAGAGGAATTGAGTTAGGGCCATATGATGATATTCCAACCTTTGATACCTTGCATTATGACGGTTACGAAGGGAGGAATGAACAATTTCGAACAGCTACTTTTTTGTATAATGGAGAGTTAACGATCAAAGCTCAGCTACTAGAATTTGAGAACTATTTGGAGGAGACTAATTATTATAAGGGCCAATATTTAAATCAATCCTATAATCGTTTGTCCCAGCTCAATATCTTCAGAACAATTCGCCCTAAAATTGTGGAGAATGAGGACAATACGATTGATGTTCATTACTACCTGAAGCCTGCGAAAAAGCAAACGTTTAGTTTTGAGCCAAAAGGAACTCACTCCACTGGATATTTGGGTGTATCAGCATCTTTGAATTATGTTAATCGAAACTTGTGGAGAACAGGGAGTCAACTCAAAGTGAGCTTTAGCGGAGGATTTGAATCTCAACCACAGGTTTTTGATGAAAACAGTGAGGTAGAGGTGATTGATGAGGATACAAGAAGTTTTAATACATTAGAATTGGGGCCAACAGTTTCTTTGGATGTCCCAGGACTATTTCCAATACCACTTCGTTTTCTTACTAAAAGACAAAACCCGAAAACTACAGTTTCTTTAGCATATAATTATCAAGAGCGACCTGATTTCACTAGAAGAATAGGCCAGTTCAATTATCTCTGGAAGTTTTATGATGTATTTAAAACACAAATTTTCACCATAAGTGTACCTTTGATCGGCGGGATACAATACGTTAACATTGGGAAGTCGGCAGCTTTTCAGCAGCGTTTGGAAGATCAAAACGATTTGTTTCTCAAGAACGCATACAGTGATCAAACGATTTGGAAGGACCTGAAGGTTTCTTATCAATGGACCAATCAGGAAATACGAGAGGGCAATGTTATGTTCTCCTATGGAGCAAATTTTGATATGGCTGGTATGATGCTGAGTTTATTAACTCAAAATCAGCCATTGAATAGCGAGGGATTTAAGCAGTTTTTAGGACAACGTTTTTCCCAATTTATTAGACTGGATAATGAGATCAGACTCCATCATTATTTGAATGGTGATCGATCTATGAATTATCGAATTCAATTTGGTGGAGGAGTACCTTTAGCCAATAACGGACTTAACTTGCCATTTGACTATAGTTTTTTTGCAGGTGGGTCTATTGATAACCGTGGTTTTAGAGCAAGGTCATTGGGCCCAGGCGAATACAAATATTACTTAGACACCAATCGAACCGTGACGGAGATAGGAGATATTCGATTGGGTGGATCTGTTGAATACCGTTTCAGAATTAGCGATTTATTAGAAGGAGCCTTGTTTTCCGACTTCGGAAATATTTGGAATTACAATCAAGATGATAACCGACCTGGCGGT
>CBFHXS010000136.1:0-5051 GCA_965659845.1 Brumimicrobium sp. | reverse complement strand
TTACTTAAGTCTGGTCAACAGCTCAACGCTTCTGATGCTAGAATGAAACTTCGTATTAATAAGGAGTTTAAAACGCGTGTAATCTCAAATAGAAACGAAGGTAGACCTATGTTCACGTTGGACGTAATTCAGTATGAAGACTTATTGTCAATCGGTGAAGTGAAACAAGTTTTTAGTTCTGTAAGTGTTTATCCAAATCCAGCAAAAGAAAAGATAGTAGTATCATGGGAAAATGTATCTGCCGATGAACTCTTGTTTTATTCATTTCAGGGAAAGCTAGTAAAGAAAATCAACATTTATAACTCAACCGGAACTAGAACACTCGATGTAAGGGGGCTAAATAAAGGTGTTTATTTTATAAAAATAGGCAGTGAAACAAGGAAGCTGATAGTTAATTAATCCTGCAACGAATACTGATTAAATAGAAATAGCGGAGTAGTGTACTCCGCTATTATAATTGTATTATCTTTCTTTTTGTAATTACTACTTCACAAAAAATTCCATATAGAAAATAAATACTGCCATTACGAATATAAAGTATCCAAATCCTTTCTTCAGCTTGTTTCCATCAATAAAGTTACTCAAGTAGCTACCAATGAATATTCCAACAACTGAAGCGCCTGTAAAGGTGAAAAGTAAAATCCAATCAATATCTAATGTCATTGCATCCCCTAGGAAAAAGCCTATTAGTGATTTGAATGCTATGATTACAAGAGATGTACCGACAGCTACTTTCATTTCAACATTTGCAAGAATTACAAGGGCTGGAATTATTAAGAATCCTCCACCTGCACCAATCATTCCTGTAATAGCACCTACGATAAGTCCTTCAGCTAAAATTAAGGGGTAATTGTATTTAACTTCTTTCTTTTCATTTGTTTCTTTGACTTTCTTCTTTTTCAGCATAGAAAAAGCAGCGGGAATCATCAGAACAGCGAATAATCCAAACATTCCCATTCGTCGCGTAAATTCAAAATCATCAATCGTGAAAAGGACATCCGGTAAGATAGGAACTACAAATTTACGTACTACCGTAACACCTATCATTGCTGGAATTCCAAAAACCACAGCTGTACGCCAATCAACAAAGCCTTTGAAGTGTTGTTTGATTCCTCCTACCAACGCAGAAAAACCTACAATGAATAGAGAATAGGCCGTTGCAAACTTAGCATCTAGTAAAAATAAGTATGCCAAAACAGGCACTGCAAGGATGGAACCACCACCTCCTATTAGCCCTAAAGAAATTCCAATTACTAATGCACTAATATATCCGAATACAATTAACATGTGATTTGTTTTTTTTACAAAGCTAGAGACTCAGATTAGCTTTTTTTGCTACTAATGTTACATGAGGAAATCTAATGACCATTTAATTCATTGTTGGCAGTAAACTATTTTCAAATCCATTTCTTTCATTATCTTCGGAATCCTTAAAATAAAACTACAAAAATGGCAATTAAAGGATATTCACACAGCGTAGCTGATCGTTTGATGAAATATGTTCAGATCGATACAACGGCTGATCCAAACTCAGATACATTTCCATCTACAATGATTCAAAAAGATTTAGGAAAAGTATTGGTCGAGGAGCTTAAGTCACTAGGAGTTGATGATGCAGAGATGGACCAGTATGGTTATGTATTTGGTACGGTAAAAGGAAACATAGATGTTAATGTTCCAACTATTTGTTTTTGTTCCCATATGGACACCGCTCCAGATGTGACTGGGAAAAATGTTAAGCCGATTTTTCATAAGAATTACGATGGTACGCCGATTACTTTGCCAGATGATGCCACTCAGGTGATTACAGTTGAAAAACATCCGTACTTAAAGGAAAAGATAGGTGATGATTTAATTACGGCTAGTGGAAATACACTTTTGGGTGCGGATGATAAAGCAGGTGTTGCTTGTATCATGGACTTTGTTCAGTATTTGCAAAACAACCCAGATGTAAAGCATGGTGATATACGTGTTTTATTTACGCCAGATGAAGAAGTAGGTCGTGGAGTTGATCATCTCGATATGGACAAGTTAAATGCAGACTATGGCTATACATTGGATGGAGGAGTGCTAGGTTCAATTGAAGATGAGAGTTTTTCTGCAGATGCTGTAACTATTACTATAAATGGAGTGAGTGCTCATCCAGGTTATGCAAAGGGTAAATTGATAAATGCATTAAAGATAGGAGGGGAGATCCTTGCTTCACTACCAAAGGATGCTTGGTCACCTGAAACTACAGAAGGTAGAGAAGGGTTTGTACATCCGGTTTCATTTAATGGAATACAAGAAAAGGCCACATTACAATTTATTATTCGTGATCATAATACAAAGCAACTGGCAGAGTATGAAAAACGCTTGGAAAATATTGTAATGAATGTTGTGCATAAGCACCAAGGAGCAACGTATGATTTTGAAGTTAAGGAGCAGTATCGAAATATGAAAGAGATTTTAAAAGATGTTCCTTTTGTAACGGATTATGCAATTCAAGCTATGAAAAAGGCAGAGATTGAACCTCGTCCAGTTATTATTCGCGGCGGCACAGATGGTTCTAGACTGTCGTTTATGGGGTTACCATGTCCAAACTTGTTTACCGGAGAAATGGCAATCCATTCAAAGCATGAGTACGTGAGTGTTCAAGATATGCAAAAAGCAGTTCAAACTATGGGGGAACTCGTCCAAATTTGGGCAGAGCATAAGTCCTAGGTATGATATTCGAGCTCCTCAATGTTCTCATGAAGATTGAGGAGCTCGAAACACTACATCTTATTTTTTAAGGTAAGCATGTTATTGTCAAGTTTTTTTCTTCGGTATAAGTGCCTTGATGGTCACTAGAAGCAGTGACCTCAATTCTTACCTCACTTGTATCACTCAGATTATTCGTCCATGAAGTACTGAACGGAATATTCTCGCCGTGTTCATGTCCATCTGTTTCAAATAGTAAAGAATCATTATTTGATGAATTCCAAAAGCGAAGTATATATCCATGAGCGTCAAAATTGGAGTTGATTTCTCCCTGAATAGTAACGATTTCATTTTGTGAGAAAATAGTTCCATTCTCCGGGCTAGTAATTGTGATATTCATGTATTTTTCTTCTGGTTCATCAGCTGTTGCTGCTGGTTCATCTTTTTCGCAAGAAACAACTAAAGCAGCAAGCAAAAAGATTGCAAAAGTGTATTGTACTAATTTCATGTTTTTAATTTTTTGATTTCATTTTTGTTGGCAGGAAAAATGTTGCACCTATGTCAACTTGAAAGAATTGTTTTACACGTCCCTTTCCTAAGTCTTGGTACAAAGCATGATTCGCTAATGCAAAAAGGGACCACTTCTCACCAACACTTGTAAGCTTTATCATTGGGGAAAGCATTTCACCGCTTGTGTAAATTTGCTCCTCATTAAATCGAAGATCGAAGTCTGATTCAAGATGAGTATACATTACTCCTGTTTCAAACAAGAATGTTCGTTCATTCCCTTGAAGTCTGTAAAATACACTTGCCTGACCGCTAAATACATTACCAAAATCATAATTCAAGTCGTTTTTACCTCTCAAGGAATATCCAGCGCTAACAATACCTCCGATATTCTTGTTTCGATATATTAAATCGATCGAAGTAGTGTAATCCCATGTTCCTGTTCCTGGTAGCATTGATCTTCTGAATGCTTGTGATTCATCTCCTTTGAAATCGTATCTACCTGAAGGGGCTTTGATCGTGTTACCAAGGAAAACAGATAATAGTTCATCTTTTGTCGAATCTTTGTGATCAACCAAAAGAACATTGGCTTTTAACCTTGCATCTCCGAGACCTTGAGCAACGTTCCATTCTTCCTCCTCATATTTGATAACTGCGTTATAAGGTATAAAACCGATTAATTGTACACGTCTGTGTGGAGAATATCTACCGAATAATTCAGACGTGTGAAACCATTCACTTGAATGCGTTGTACCTCCCAATAAACCATAATGTAAACTTTCAAAGTGACGGATGTTGGAACGCATGCCAATATAGTTTTGAAAAACACCTGGAATAACTTCGTTTCCACTTGTGTTAATGGCACAACCGCATACGTCACAAGCATTTGCCTTTATTGTAGTGATCAAAAAGATCAATACCATTAATATATTCCTCATTATTTTTATTCATTTAACCATTGAGCACCTAATAGCTCATAGTCTGTTAATGTTTCGAGAAATGCAATAATTTTATCTTTTTCCACTTCCGTCATCGGAATTCCATTTTCTAGCAATGGATCTAATGTTTCAGATGACAAAATCCCCTCATCATAGTGGTCTAAGACTTCCCGTATAGTGAACATACGACCATCATGCATGTACGGATATGTGAGTAAAACATTTCTCAATGAAGGGACCTTGAATTTACCATAGTCGTTGGTGTTTTGAGTAATAAGTCCTCTGCCAAGATCATCTTCGAATGATGCATCCAAGCCATTGTTTCTATATGAAAAATCGGTTTGTAAAGCACCGCTGTGACAACTTGAACATTTAGATGAAAATAGCAGTCGCCCTTCCTCTTCTTCTTGTGAAAATTCTATTTCACCTCGTTTCCACTGATCAAATTTTGACTGATCAGAAACAATCATTCCTGTATATACAGTGATTGCTCTAAACAAAACTTGATCATTAATGACGTCGACATCGTAGTGTTTCTTAAACAGCCATTTGTATCCTAAATTCTGATTTAGTTTGTCAATAACATTGCTCATTGTTTCATTCATCTCATTTGGGTCTGTAATTGGGGCAAGCGAGAAAATCTCTAAATGATTAACACCACCATCCCACATAAAAGCTGGGGAGAAAGCCATATTTGCTAAAGAAGGAGAATTCCTTTTACCTAAACGACCATCTACACCTGCACTAAGCGAAGTATTGTGATCGGCAAAAGCGTGAACTTGAGCATGACAAGAAGCGCATGAGACTGTACTATCTGACGATAAAACGGGATCAAAAAAGAGTAATTTCCCCAAATCAAAGCGTCCCTTCGTAACCTTATTTTCACTGAAGTTATATTGTAACTGCGGAAAATAGCTAGGTGCT
>CBFHXS010000135.1:0-5067 GCA_965659845.1 Brumimicrobium sp. | reverse complement strand
ACATTTGCAACCATGATTACGGACATTGATAATGCTACAAAGATAGCGGAATTTCTATTACAGATCAAAGCTGTAAAGCTTCAGCCTAAAGATCCTTTTACTTGGTCTTCTGGGTGGAAATCCCCCATTTATTGCGATAACAGAAAGACGTTATCTTACCCTAATGTAAGAACATATATTAGACAGAGTTTTTCTGAATTGATACTTAATGAATACGGTAAACCGGATCTTATAGCGGGTGTTGCTACAGGAGGTATAGCACACGGAGTGCTTGTCGCTCAAGAGTTGGGAGTACCGTTCGTCTATGTAAGATCTTCAGCAAAGAAGCATGGTTTAGGGAATCAGATCGAAGGAGACTTTCATAAAGGTCACAACGTTGTTGTTATTGAAGATCTGATTTCAACAGGAGGTAGCAGCCTTGAAGCTGTTGAAGCTTTGCGAGGAGCAGGCTTAAATGTTAAAGCTGTGGTTGCAATTTTTAGCTATGCTTTTGATGAGTCTAAGAATCGTTTTGAAAATGCTAAATGTCCGTTGAAAGTTCTCTCTAACTATGATATTCTCATCGAAAGAGCATTGGAAAATGGAGCTATTTCAAATGAGGATCTCGTTTCGTTGAAAAAATGGAGGAATGTCCCTAATCAATGGGGAAAGTAAAAGACAAACATGAATATTAAAAGTGAAAAATCAGTTATTGACGCTCCAGTAGAGGAGGTCTACAGTTTTTTGTCGAATGCCGAAAATATTGGTTTACTACTACCTCAAAATGAGGTTAAGGACTTTAAGGGGGATACAAGTCAATGTTCTTTCAAAGTTCAAGGAGGTATTACTATTTCTCTTGTACAGGAAGATTTAGTGCCTAATTCGGCAATAAAAATGAAATCTGGAGAAAAATCACCTTTCCCATTCACCTTAGTCATTCTTATGGGGGAGGATATGTCAGGTAAAACAGAAGGTTATATAGATTTCAACGGAGAAGTGAATGCATTTTTGAAAATGATGGTGAAAAAACCGTTGACATCGTTATTCAATCATATGACGACTGCACTTAAAGAGCAGTTTGATAAGTAATATCGAGCTGATTTTATATTTAATCAACCATTTCCATTAAAATTACGTTGAGCATAGTAAGTTTACTGTAGAATGTATTATGAACGACACTCTGAAGAATAAGTTTATCAAACTTCCTATTACTAGCACACCACGCTGGATCATCATTTCAGTTGATATGATTGTATCAATGATTGCTCTAGCGACAGCATATTTTGTACGTTTTGATGTATACAGTGATAAGGTTCAAATTGCTAAAGAGTTAGATAATTTAGAAGCTAGCTTTGTATATATCTTCTCGATTAAATTAATTGTTTATTATTTATTTAAAATCCACAAGGGACTTATTCGTTTTACTTCTTTTGAGGATATTAAAAGAATCTTTTTAGCTGTATTTACTTCGTCTTCAATAATATTAGTTGGGGGATTGTTGAGACATTTCTATTTTGATGACAAGTATCTTGTTCCTACATCGGTTTTGATCGTTGATTTTCTTGCGTCTTTAATATTGTTGATTGGTTTTAGATTTACAATCAAGGTGTATTATTACGAGATAAACAAACCCGCGAATAAAACATCTAGAAATGTTCTTGTTTATGGAGCAGGTGTTTCTGGTTTGATTACAAAACGAACGATTGAAAAAGATTTAGAAATGCAATCAAAGGTAGTTGCATTTATAGATGATAATGAAAAGCTGAACGGAAAACGACTTGAGGGTTCAGCGATATATCACACTTCAAGAATCAAGTATTTGATTAAGAGATTTTCAGTTGATGAGGTAGTTTTAGCAATACAGAATCCAAATAGAGAAAGAACCACAAGGATCATTGATATATGTTTGCATTATAATATCAAAGTACAACGTGTACCAAGCTTTCAAAAATGGATTAACGGAGAGTTTAGTACGAAGCAAATCCGAAAGGTTAATATAGATGATCTTTTAGGACGCGCTCAAATTAATCTTGATGAGGCTAAGATTAAAGATGAAATCAAGGGCAAGTCAGTTTTAGTTACAGGTGCCGCAGGCTCAATAGGTTCGGGATTAGTTAGGCAAATTATTGAGTATCAACCGAAAAAAGTCATCTTACTAGATCAGGCAGAGTCACCTATCTATGATTTTCAAAATGAGCTTATTTCAAAAGGTTTTGATGGGTTATTTGAAGTAGTTATTGGCGATATTCAATACGTTCATAGAATGCGTAGGTTGTTTTCTAGCTTCAAGCCTGATATAGTATTCCATGCGGCTGCATATAAACACGTTCCACTTATGGAGGAGAATCCATCTGAAGCGATTTCTACAAATATTTCAGGGACAAAAAATTTAGTAGACTTAGCTGACGAATTTGATGTGAAAAAATTTGTGATGATATCTACAGATAAAGCGGTTAACCCTACTAATGTTATGGGTGCATCGAAACGAATTGCAGAGATTTATGCACAAGCGAAGGATTCAAATTCGACGACTCAATTTGTTACGACACGATTCGGAAATGTGCTTGGTTCAAATGGTTCTGTGATTCCACTTTTTAAGAAACAGATCGAACAAGGAGGACCAATTACAGTTACAGATGAAAATGTGACCAGATATTTCATGACTATACCTGAAGCCTGTCAATTAGTGCTTGAGGCTGGAGCTATGGGTAAAGGAGGCGAAATTTTTGTCTTCGATATGGGAGAGTCCGTTAAAATTATTGATCTTGCTAAAAAGATGATTCGACTTTCCGGACTAACTTTAGGAAAAGACATAGAGATTAAAATTACAGGTTTGAGGCCTGGAGAAAAGCTATATGAAGAATTGCTTGCTAATGAGGAAAATACAGGTAAAACTCATCACCCTCAAATTTTAATAGCTCAGAATAGAAAAGCTGAAAATTCAGCACTTGAGCATATTGATGAGTTGATTGAAATGTTTGATGATCAAGATAATGATCAGATTGTGAAACAAATGAAATCAATTGTTCCAGAATTCCGAAGTAATAATTCTATATATTCAAAATTAGATAAGAAATGATTAAACCTGCGGAAATTCAAGTACGATTTAGAGATTGTGATTTAATGGGTCATGTAAATAATGCAGTATATTTGAGTTATTTCGAACAAGCAAGAATGCATTATTTTGAGCAGTTAATCGGCGTTGACTGGGATTATAAGAAAGATGGTATTTTGCTTGTGCAGAATGAAGTAACTTATCTTAAGCCTGTATTACTGCATGATATTCCAAAAATCACAATACATTTAATCGAACTCGGTAACAAAAGTGTAACATTGGGTTATTCTTTGTATGTTGAAGGAGAATTGAGGAGCACGGGGAAATCTAAACTGGTTTGCTTTGATTTCATAACACAAAAAACAGTTGAGGTGTTTCCGAAAATGAGGGAGGAGTTCGTTAAATTGGAAAAATTATAGTATGCGGTTATTATTGGTGATTATAGTTTTAGGCAGTTCATTTCTTGCAGTTGCTCAGATCAATGGAGCATCTAATCGAGGCCCCTGTTTTCAAAAATCAGTTGATCGACTTGGAAAGCGCTACGTTGATTGGCAATGCGATGAAAGAGATGCTATCGTTGATTGTAATGAAAAACTTTCCCAAGAACCAGGCTCAAATATTGTGAGAACACGATCTTCCGGCTCTCCTTACAGTGGAGATTGCGAGACCTGTCACATGAATGGTTTACGCCAACGTATTGTTCACTTTGCAAACGGTAAGGTAGATGGTATTGATACGACCTACTACGAATCTGGATGTCCTCAAGTTGTCCGCAATCATATAGAAGGTGTAGAGAATGGTACTTGGACATTTTACAATGATACAAGTGGTTTGTTGGCATGGGAAATAGAGTATTTCAATGGAGATAAACATGGACAGTCGATTTACTATCGCCAAAAAAAAGTAGGTGAGAATGTTATGAAGGTTACGATTAACGGTGAAGAAAAGAAGATTTATTATAATGAATACGAAAATGATACTGTCAAAATTGAACCCTATAGCGAAGGAAGATTAAATGGTACAAAAAAAGAGTATTACAAGGATTCTAAAATTCATAAAGAGATCAACTACGAGGAAGGTATACTGCATGGTCCTTTCTTAGTTTATGATCCAGAAGGAAATCTTTTACAAGAATTAAATTACGAAGAAGGTGAAAAGGATGATACTTGGAAATACTATTATAATGATGGAAGTTTGCTAAGAACAGAAAGTTGGGATGAGGGAGTCAAGGACGGAGTGTTTAAGGTGTTTTATATCCAAGGCCATATTCAATCTATGGAGTCGTACAGGAAAGGAGAGAAGCATGGAGATTTTATGGAGCGTTTTCCAGATGATAAGATCAAAAGAGAAGCTATATATAAGCGTAATAAGTTAATTGAAGAGCATGTCTACGACAAATATGGTAATGAAATTCGTACGGTAGATGAGGACGGTCCTGTAGAGAAAAATGAGGATGACGAAGTCGTAGCAAAAGAGAAGAGAAAATGGTGGCAGTTTTGGAAAAAGAAATAGCCATTTAAAGAAATAGATTATGAATAAAGATTTAAACCTGGCAGTATTAATTGACGGGGATAATATACCAAGTAGGTATATAAAAGAAATGATGGAAGAGATAGCAAAGTACGGTGTCCCATCTATAAAAAGAATATACGGAGACTGGACGAAGCCGCATCTTTCAAAATGGAAAAACATTCTTTTGGAAAATGCGATTCAGCCTATTCAGCAATATGGATATACACAAGGAAAGAACGCTACGGATTCGGCGTTTGGCAACAAGACTGAGGGAGTCAGGTCAACGTGTATTCGGTATAGGGGAACAAAAAACACCAGAACCATTTATTGTTGCTTGTGATAAGTTTATATACCTTGAAATCCTTCATGAAGAGGAGGAGGACAGCAAGAAGACAAAGAACAAGAAGCAACAAAAGAAGGCCGTTCAAAAAGTTACTCCAAATACAGTTAAATTAATTCGGCAGACGATTTATGACTGCGCAGATGATGATGGTTGGGCCTTCCTTGGTGATGTAGGTTCT
>CBFHXS010000134.1:0-5120 GCA_965659845.1 Brumimicrobium sp. | reverse complement strand
TTAGGGCGTGAGGGTTCGACTCCCTCTCTGGGCACTTTTTAAACTTTTCTTAACACCGAAAGTCTTTCAAACTTTCCACGAACTGCTATATTCACTGCTTAAAACAATTATTATGAAGAAAATTAAATTGGGACTGATAGCACTTATAACTGTATTTTTTGTTTCGTGTGGAGGTGGTCAAAAAGAAAAGATAGCTGGACAATGGAATCTTAAAGGTTTTACAGACAACGGTGAAAAAGTAGAGCTTACCGACTGTGATAAGCAAACAACCTGGAATTTCACCAAAGAAAGTGCTGAAGCATTGGGTGACGGAACAGAGGTTCAGAAACTGATTGGAAGTGCACCAGAAGAGTGTGAATATTACAGCTTTGATTCGAAATGGACTATCCAAGGCGGAAAACTATTCGTCTCAACTTCTCGAATTGGAGGAATGGGTGGTTTCTCTTTCGCTGGATTGATGGAGATTGTTGAAGTTTCTGATAGCAAACTAGTACTTCGCACTTTCAAGAAGGAAATTACCTTAGAAAAATAGAGTCGGCATATCATTGCAAAAAAGCCCTTTCTGAATTTCAAGAGGGCTTTTCTTTTTTATTACATCTTGGCTTTCCAATACTTACTGGGAATCATTTCTCTTTAATTCGTGTTTCTGGTGAACAAGACTTAACTTTAAGACGTTCTAAACTAACAAAAATAGAATTCACCATGTTATTACGCTCGATATCTTTAGTTTCTTCAATACTATTCGTTAGTACTTATTTTGCTCAGACGTGGCAGCAAGAAGCAAGTGCACCAGGTGACGGAAGACACCATCCAGTTACTTTTGCTCTTGATGGTAAGGGGTATATGGTTGCGGGATCGACAGACTTTGTTACAGGATCCGATGACTTTTATGAGTACGACCCAATAACAGACTCATGGACTACACTCCCAGACTTTCCTGGCGTAGGACGTGGTTTCTCCATTAGCGATACTTGGAATGGAAAAGCATATATGGGTTTTGGATTTGGAGCAAACAATGATTATCTGAAAGATATATGGGAATTTGACCCTACAAATGGGACGTGGACGGAACTTACCTCTTGCCCATGTGAAGAGCGCGTTCATCCAGCTTTTGTTATTGAAGACGGAATGCTATTTGTTGGATTAGGAAATAATGACATTAATGGGAACCTAGATGATTGGTGGGAATACAATATTGCTACGGATAGTTGGAGACAACTGGCTGATCTTCCGGGAGGAGAGCGTCATCATCCTTTTATGTTCTCTGCAAATGGTGACGTATATGCTGGATTTGGACATGGGAATGGACCAGGAACTGTAGTGTACAAAAGTTGGTACCGTTGGGATATTGATTCTGAATCATGGACCCAAATGAACGACCACCCTACGGAAGGTAGAGTTGCCGGTACTCAGTTCAGTATTGGAGATAGAGGATTTGTTTTGAGTGGAGATGGTGATGATCACTTTACGATGGCCACAGGTGAATTTTGGGAATATGACTATATAAATGATTCATGGTCTGAACTACCTTCTCATCCTGGCGTGAGTAGATGGGCACCGGGATCATTTGTAATTGACAATGTTGTGTATCTCGTTGCTGGTGAAATAAGATCTGGAAACCCTAATTCCGGTCTACAAAATGATCTTTGGAGTTTTGACTTAGATGCATTGGCAAATGCTGAATATGAAGATGAATTAAATGCTATTTCTCTTTTCCCTAATCCTGCATTAAACATGCTAAAATTAGATGGTGTTAATTCGTTTAGCAATTTAAAAATTAATATCATCAATAGTACAGGTCAAATTGTAATTCAAGAAAATTATGAATACCAGGGTATTGATGTGAGTAAATTGAATTCGGGTATTTATTTCGTTACAATTGATATCGAAGGATCAGCTGTTAAACATTTGAAATTTACCAAAGAGTAAACCCTCGTCCTAATCATTAAAACTCAAAGGAATTCTATATGAATTCCTTTTTTGTTTTGTTATGTTTTTAAGCAAACCATGTTCATCTCATTGAGAGAGCTTGAGTAATACATTATATTTGCAATATGAAAGAAACACGCATCAATAAATACCTCAGTGAGGCAGGTTACTGTTCAAGAAGAAAGGCAGATAAATTAATTGATCAAGGAAGAGTTACTATTAATGGTAAGGTGCCTGAGATGGGCACAAAGGTTCAACCTGGAGACAGTGTTGAAGTCGATGGAAAGAAGGTGTCTAATGAAAGTACAAAATACGTCTATTTGGCGCTAAACAAACCTGTTGGAATTGTTTGCACTACGGATACTAGAGTTGAAAAAGATAATATTGTCGAATTTATAAATTACCCAGAACGGATTTTTCCGATAGGCCGACTGGACAAACCAAGCGAAGGATTGATATTAATGACAAATGATGGAGATATTGTCAATAAAATTCTCCGAGCTCGCAACAACCATGAAAAAGAATACATAGTAACTGTCGACAAGAAAATCACTCAAGATTTTATCAATAAAATGTCAAATGGAGTACCCATACTTGATACGATAACAAGAAAATGTCGAGTTGAACAACTGAATAAAGACACCTTCAAAATCGTTTTAACGCAAGGGCTAAATAGGCAAATCCGAAGAATGTGCGAATACTTAGGTTATGAAGTAATAAAACTCAAGAGAACGAGAATAATGAATATAACTTTAGATACACCTATAGGCGAATGGCGTTATCTAAGTTCAAAGGAATTGGAAGAACTTAATGCATTAATCCAAGACTCAAGAAAAGTCCATGATTAATATTCCAATGTATTCACTCATCTAAAAATAATAAGTGCGTTATTATTCTTTTTCTGGTGGAAGAATTCCTTTTTCAGGGAACCTCCCTTTGAACTGACTTAGTTGAGTCTTTATATAGGCTATGTCCTTATCAGTGTCACCCGTTGGTTCAAAAAGCTCCAGAAAACCGCCTATTTTCTTTTCGTAATCTATATAGCCTAAATAAATTGGAACCTTTGCTTTTATAGCAATGTAATAGAAACCTAGCTTCCAGTTTGGGTTATAGCTCCTAGTCCCCTCAGGAGTAAAAACCATAAACATTGTTTCATTATTATCAAAATACTCAAAAGCTTGATCGGTAAATTTATTGTTCTTTTTTCGATCTACTGGTATTCCTCCTAGTGATTTTAAAATCCAACCTAAAGGCCAAAAGAACAAATCTTTTTTAATCAAGTATGTTGCCTTAACTCCATAGTGGCGAAATGCCATCATACCGATTACAAAATCCCAATTACTAGTATGTGGTCCCATAGCAACAATAGCCTTTTTTACTCCTTTAGGACTTTCAGGATCAATTTCCCAACCAAATCTCTTTAATATCCACCTACTTGCACCCATTCTTCTTTTTTTATTAAAAACCCTAATAATACAATGATATAGCACTGAATTGATTACATTTGTTTAGGTGCAAAACTAAGTTTTTCACTTAACTTATTCTATACCGTGACAAAAATAAGCAAGGTACAAATACTACTTCTGTCAGCTTCGCTGATTTTCATGATGTGGGTCGCCATATTCATGCTCCCTTTACTTACCAATAAAAGTTCAGAAGAGTTACTCCATCATACACCTGATAATGCATTCTCTGTCATCACGGTACATAATAGCAAAATTTTTGAACGCTTCTTATTTGATGCGCTATATACTAAGGGCTTTTCTTCAAAGGAACTGGATCAATTATCATTTGAAAAAAACGATATGGAAATGCCCTCGTCAGGAATCGATTTACGAGAGAACATTGTTATTTTTCAATCTGAATATAAAGAGTCAACGCTCACTGGATTTATATTTAACCTAGTGAACAAGGATCAATTCTCGACTTTTGAATTAAAAGGAAAAAATGAAATAAAGTATTTCAATGATGAAATTGGATGCATACTAATCGTTCCTGAGAATCATGGCAAGGCAGACCGTTTATATTTCGAGCAATATGCAAAAAACATAACATTAGAACGCAAAGAACAATTACCTCCATACCTATCAAAAACCATGGATGATGATCGTTTGATCAACTTATATTACAAGGGACATGAAAGCACTTATATCCAGAATTTAAAGTTGTCTGCTAGAATTGAAGGATCATCCATATTCTTCAAAGGTGAGGGGATTAAGAACCCTGACATCAAATACGAGAGTGGTACGTTTGCAAAAATAAAGTCAGCAGGCCAAAACCCTTATTTAGAAATTAGAGCAGGACAATTACCAGATAGTGTCTATAGTTACTTCGATGTCGTTACAAAAAACTTTAATGTAAAGGTTCCACCAATAACTTCTCAACAGATTTTCTTTTACGGATTTGTGATAGATAACCTTGAAGGCAGTACTGCTTTTCTTCCTAAATTTGACGCTGTTTTTCGATTTCAAGATACTATGGATATTGCTAGGGCAGTTGATAGTTTATGCGCTAATGAAAGTAAGGCCGAAAGGTACTCTAAGACCTCAGTAAAAGTTGGGGAAACAATCTATCATTTTGATCAACGCTCTCCATTCGAAGTCGTAACCGGTGTATCCGAAAAACTAGAAATTGAAGAGGTAAACAAAGCTCCTCTGCCGCTTATTCAAGGAAATCCTGCTGCCACACTAAACTTTGAAGGAGATGGAATAATTGCACAAATCGCACAAATGTTGCCACCCGTTAAATATTCTAAACAACTGTTTAACGACTTAGAGTACTTTGAACTGCACTCAGAAGATGGAGATGGGGAAACACTATGGTTAAAAGGAGAAATGAGATTCCCGAACAATCAAAAGGCTTCACTGGAAATATTAAAATACCTAATGAAGTTCTAAAGAGTTACGAAGTTCAGTGAAATATTTCGGAGCTCCTTCAAGTCTGGAGCCATACCACGTGAAATACTCACCATCCACCAGAACAATCTTGCTATCAGGAAATACTTTTGTTAATTCCTTAATGTGACTTTGTTTAAATGGATAAGGTTCTGAGCTCAAAAAAATATAGGCTGGTGATTTAATTTGACTTAATTCTACAGTAGGGTATCTTTCTTCTTCCTCTAATACATTGACAAGACCTAAATGCTTTGTCATAATATGATCTATAAAAGTATTCTTTGCTGCTGCCATGTA
>CBFHXS010000133.1:0-5287 GCA_965659845.1 Brumimicrobium sp. | reverse complement strand
TGCCGTGTATATAGAAAATATGAATGCTATACCTTCTAGCATCTCGATTAGTGCAACTGGTGGAGACGGAGGGAATCAGATTATCCTTTACGGTGGAACAGCCACTGATCAAGGAGATGGTCCTGGGGGTGCTGGTGCTGGTGGTATGATAGTACATTCCTCAGGTACACCATCGGAGGACGTAAGCGGAGGAATAGCTGGAGAGACAAATTCAGCTTTCTTTCCAAATTTCCCTGTTAATGGAGCAACAAATGGAGCGGCTGGTATGAATGGAATGGGGACAGATATGTATGATCTTTTTGTTGAAAATGATACAGTATGTGGGGGAGGTTCAACAACGTTAACGGTGACAGTCGATGGAACACTTCCTTCGGGAAGTACGATCGAATGGTTTACTTCTGCTTATGGAAATTCATCTACAGGTAATACAGGTACTAGTTTTACAACACCTAACCTTGGAACGAATACTATGTACTACGTTGGGTTGTGTCCTGGAGGATCTTTTAGGGTTCCAGTTGAGGTGGTTGTATCTCCACCTATTTTGATTTCAGGGACGGCAACAACAACTCCAGAGACATGTAATGGAAATGATGGTTCGATAACAGGATTAACAGCTACAGGTGGTTTTGGAAGTCTCACTTTTGACTGGAATGGAAACGTAACAGCAACAGAAAATTTAAATAATGCCGTAGGAGGTTCTTATACTTTAACTGTTACTGATGATAATGGTTGTTCGGAAACTAGCGGTCCTTTTACAATTACTCCTTCACCGGGTCCATCTATAGACCTAACTAATCTTAGCGTGCAAAATGAAACCTGCGTAGGGAATGATGGATCAATAACTGGGATTGTTGCTGCGGGAAGCAATATCGTCATAGAGTGGAATGGTAATGTAAACGCCACAGAAGATATAACTGGATTATCAGGTGGAACATATACAATGGTTGTAACTGATGATGCGAACTGTACTACAACAGCTGGTCCTTTTACAGTAAATACGGATCCCGGTCCGTCAATTGACGATTCAAACATTCAGATAGAAGATGAAACTTGTTTTGGAGCAGATGGAGAAATAACGGGTATTGTTGCAACCGGAACGAATTTAAGCTATTCCTGGAATGGGAATACTACATTAAGTGAAGATTCAATTGGTTTGGATAATGGATCCTATACTTTAACAGTTACGGATGGTGTGGGATGTTCAGTCAGCTCGGGACCATATACTGTAGGTGAGATACCGGGTCCAATAGTGGATGATAGTAACATTCAAATTGACGACGATGGGTGTGGACAAGGAAATGGAAGCATCTCTGGAGTTACAGCTACGGGAAATACTTTGGCATTTGTATGGAACGGCACTATAGAACCACAGATTGATATTAATGGATTGGCTGCCGGTTCATATACGCTTGAAGTTGTTGATAACTTAGGTTGTTCTGCTACAGTTGGTCCATACACTGTAGATAATATCCCAGGACCTACAATTGATGTGTCAGGAGTAATAATTACAGGAGAGACATGTAATGCAAATGATGCTACTATTTCAGGTATTCAAGTTTCAGGGGCAGGACCGATGACTTATGCTTGGACTCCTTCAGGTCAAACTACTTTAGATTTAATTGATGCAGTCGCGGGTAATTATGCAATAGAGGTAACTGATGATAATGGATGTACTGAAACGGCAGGTCCATTCACAATTAATCAAATCCCTTCGCCAACAATCGATGCGTCAAACATCAATATACAACAAGCTTCATGTACCGGTAATGATGGAGCTATTACAGGTATTTCTGCGAATGGAGGTGGTTTAACATATGAGTGGGACGGTCAAGTCTATTCATCAGAGGATGCTACTGATCTTTCTGCAGGTGATTATACGTTGGTCGTAACGGATACAAACAACTGCGCTGCGACCTATGGTCCCGTAACAGTAGATGGTTCTGAAATTCCAACAGTAACAATATTAACGAGTGATCAATCGATAGATTTGGGAGACTTTGTAAATATTGACGCGTCCGTGAATCCTTCAAATGCCGATATAGCATGGACTCCAACAGATGGGTTAAGTTGTGCGGATTGTGAAGATCCTGCGGCTACTCCAGAAAATTCAGTTTGGTATATTGTTACAGCTACAAGTCAGGATGGATGTTCTCAAAGTGATTCCATATACATAGAAGTTATAGATCCTTGCGGTGAAATAATGCTGCCAACCATATTTTCACCAAATAATGATGGTTTAAACGATGAGCTTTGTGTATTAGGTGGTTGTATTGAAACTGTTACAATGCAAATTTTTAATCGTTGGGGAGAATTAATTTTCGAAGCCAATCAGCCTAATGAATGCTGGGATGGTTCATACAAAGGCGAAATGGTTAATACTGGGACCTATATTTATAAACTCTCAGGAACTAGAGAAGACGGTTCATCATTCGAAAAAGCTGGAAATATTAATGTTGTGCGATAATAGGGGGGATTCTGGTCTTTGATTTCGATGATATTAGCAAAATAATGAACAAAAATTCTTCTAGATACATAAACTTAGTTATTTTTAGAAATCACTATTTGATAATCAATGTCTAAGAACACCGAAATAAGAACTAGTCTTGAAGGCGTATACCGTGATCTGCACAAAAATCTTGCAGAGTCTAAAGGTGCTGAAATAGTTCTTTCTCATTTTGGTGAATTTTCTCAAGATCTAGTGAACAGCCTTTCGGAGGGTTTAGAGCAGATCATGATGAAAAATAATGTCAAGAAGACAATTATCAAAAGAATGTTTTCTATTATGATAGAAGGGCTTCAGAATATAAGAATTCATGGAGCAGCAGGCAACAACGGAAAGCAACTAGGTCATGTTATTGTTTCGGATGAAGGTCATCAATACACGATTTCTTTTGGGAACTTGATTCATGCTAAAAAGGTATCATTTCTGACTGAGCATTTAAATGAACTTAATGCTATGGATTTAGCCCAAGTCAAGGAGTATTATATGAAAGTTCTTGGTAACGGACTAATATCTGAAAAAGGTGGTGCAGGACTTGGATTTATTACGATGTGTTTGAAATCAAAATCAAAACTGGAATATGCTTTCCATGATTGTCAGGAAGATTTTTATTACTTCGAAGTAAGGATGGAATTAGACTACGTGAAAAAATAGTCCTATGCGTCGCGTGCTATTTACTTTATTCTTCTTAAGCTTATTTGTTTCATTTTCTAGTGCTCAGCAACTCTATATGGGAGAAACTTCTTTTGAAAAAATACTAGTGTATAGTATTCAACAAAATGAAGTGTTTAAAGGTGATCCACAATGGAATAATCAAGCATTGTACTCCTTTGATGAAAACTCATTTTATTCTGGTTCTTCGTCTTTCAGGGGGCAACGACTTTACTCATTTGAAAGCAATAAAGTTTATCTTGAATCAAGAGGGTTTTCGAAAAGTCTAGCTTATACAATTAAAGAGAATAAAATCTACAGTGGTGATAGCTCATTTAGTACTGATTGTCTTTTTACTTATGCAGAAGGTAAAATTTATAGAGGCGATAGTACTTTCATTTCAGATATCTTATTTACTTTGGAGGAAAATGATCAAGTTAATTTGCTTGTTATTGCATGTATAATTGGTCCTTATTAAATAATTTCAATTTCTAAATATATGATAAGAGTACTTATTCTCTCAGTTCTGGTATTTGTATCTTTCTCTCAGGTTAATGGGCAAGAACACCTAATGACCGTTGATAATGATTCGTTGATTGTAACGAATCGATCTTTCGATGAAGATGTACTTAATAATATGGTTTCTTTTGAGTTTGGAAATGAATTTAAGGAATACGCTCCACAACCTTACGGTGTAATTAGCTTTAATGATGAAGAAAGACGAGTGTTGGGAAATGCTGATCGAATTAAGGTTAAGTTCAATAATGATTCCATATATGTAGATCAAATAGAAAATATATTCTTCACTAATCCAGGTGCGCAAGGCTTGATTAAAGTTGAATTATTACCAGAAAAAAATGGAGAAGCCTTAAGGTTTGATGGGCACAATGGCAATTTGAAAGTTAGTTTTTTATCGAAAGCTCCTAGAGAAGCAATGATCACAGATGATAAAGTTGTTTTTGGAATTCTTGTTTTAATTCTTGCATTTATTTTTTACACTTCAGGTTTAGACAGTAAGAACTGGAAAAGACTCTATACAGTTATTCCAGCGCTTTTCTTGTGCTATATGATTCCTGCTGTTCTTACTTCTTTCGGTGTAATTGACCCTGAAGCTACCAATTTGTATTACATGGCTAGTAGATACCTGTTGCCTGGCTCTCTGATCTTATTGATACTTTCTGTGGACATGAAAAGTTTGTTTGGACTAGGTTCTAAAAGTCTAATTATGTTTTTTACGGGAACAGTGGGTATTATCATTGGAGGAGTTTTCGCCGTTTGGTTCTTTTCAATAGTGCATCCAGAAACTGTTACTGGAGGTGGTCCTGAAAATGAAGAGACTTGGAGAGGGTTGGCAACTATTGCAGGTTCTTGGATTGGCGGTGGAGCTAACCAGTCGGCAATGCTTGAAACGTATAATTACAAGGAAACTTTGTTTGGTGGTATGCTATTAGTAGATATTGTTGTTGCGAATATCTGGATGGCACTTATTCTGTTTGGTATTGGTAAAAAAGCGAGAATTGACAAGTGGTTGAAAGCGGATGCTAGCGCGATCGATAGCTTGGTATTGAAAGTTGAAAAGTTTCAAAAGAGCGTGGAAAGAAAAGCCACCTTGACTGATTATATGGTGATTGCTGGTTTAGTATTCGGGGGTGTTTCTTTAGCTCATTTTCTAGGAGGGTATCTTGCTGGATTTTTTGAAGCAAATTTTGGAGCTACGAGTACCTTTGCAAGTTCATTCTTTTGGATGGTTGTGATTTCTACATTTTATGGCCTAATATTGAGTTTTACAAGAGCAAAATCTTATGAAGGTGTAGGGGCCTCTAAAATAGGCTCTGTATTTCTATACATTCTCGTTGCGACGATTGGAATGAAGGTCGACGTAACAATGATCTTCGATAATCCATATTTGATTTTTGTTGGACTAGTTTGGATGGCTTTCCATGCACTATTGCTAATTGGTGTTGCGAAATTAATCAAGGCTCCTTTTTTCTTTCTTGCCGTGGGAAGTCAAGCAAACGTCGGTGGCGCTGCATCAGCACCTATTGTTGCGAATGCTTTCCACCCTGCACTAACAACTGTTGGTGTTTTAATGGCAGTATTCGGATATTTCATAGGAACCTTTGGTGCAATAACTTG
>CBFHXS010000132.1:0-5307 GCA_965659845.1 Brumimicrobium sp. | reverse complement strand
TCTTATAATTGACTTTACAGAAATTCTTGACGTGTTTTAAACCTGCTTTAAAGCGTTGCAAGGTTAATGGGGAGTAATCAGATCCAACAAGCTTTTCCATATCATCATTGTGCTGCTGGAACAGCTCTACTAATGACCATTGTTTTTCTCCGATGCCCAGGAAAGCATTAAGTAAGGTTTTTGCATTGATAACCTTGCCTCGTTCCTGAAGGATTTGCTGATGGGTGTAAACTTGTCCTCTAACACTTTCTAAATAATCGTTGAGGTCCTTGGCTTGTTGTGACTTCCCTTTTGCCTTGTTTCGGGGTGCATCCCATAGTTTGGGATCGATACTGCGTTTTAATGATACTTCTGCGGTTGTACCATTAACAGTGAGGCGCATGTAAATAGGTGCTTCACCGTTCTTTAATAACTTCTTCCATTTTGCAAAGAATAGAATGTTGAATGTTGCTCTTTTCATAACTCTAATTTTATGGGTTAAACTTAGAGCTTTCGGTTCGTTTCATAAAATGTAAAACCCTGAATAGCAAAGCAAAAGAATCATTCTCGTGGGACTTTTTAGGGAATTGTTTTAGTCCCACGAATAAGCCACAAAATAATGGGAGAAATGGGATGAAAACGAAAACGTGGAAATTAAAAAAGCCCCAATAAATGGGGCTTTTTCGTGTGTTTGCTCTTGATTAACAGAGACTAAGCGGTCTGGACGGGACTCGAACCCGCGACCCCCTGCGTGACAGGCAGGTATTCTAACCAACTGAACTACCAGACCAAAATAAACTTTTATTGTTGACGACAGTCAACGACAACCGAAGTTGCTTTATTTTGTATTGTTCTTTTTAATTCTGTTGCTTCTCCGTTGTGAAGCGAGTGCAAATATAGCTGCATTTTTTAAAACCACAAGAGTTCAGAATAAAAAAAATAAAAAAAAATTACCGATTTCTCGCTTTTCATCTGAAGGCTCTGATTATCTTTAACTTATATATCAAGTTGCTTAAAGCTAAATTCATATCTTGTTTGGGGTGAAGTAGTGATTTTCATTTCTCCCTCAAGTTGACTTGTCAAAGACACAATCAATTCACTTCCGAATGACTTAGAACGCACATTCTCTCTCCAAACACCGTTATCTTGATAAACAAAAACAAAATACCCCAGTTTCCCATAATTCAAACTAACTTGAATCTTAGGTTGATCTACATTTTCAAATGCATGCTTAAGTGAATTAGAGAACAATTCATTATAAATCAATGCTAGCGGAACTATAGACTTAAGTCCAACCTTATCTATGTGAAGATTAATACTGAGATCAACATTCATATCGGTTTGATAAGAATCTAAAAGATCATTTGATAGTCCAGTAAAGTATTCATGAAGATTTATCCGAGACAGCTCCTCAGATTGATACATCTTTTCGTGAATCAAAGACATGGTCATAACACGATTGATACTATCATTGAATTTTTCAGCCTCTTCAGTACTATCTATTTCATACATTTGAAGCCTCAATAAGCTTGTGATGACTTGAAGATTGTTCTTTACTCTATGATGTATCTCTTTTAACATAATTGTTTTTTCTTCATCTCTAGAACGAATCAACTCATTTTGACGCTGAAGTTCTACATTCTTATGACTCAAAAGCTGCTCGGACAATTTACTGCTCTGTAATACTGCATAAATAATAAAACCTAATAAAAACAAAGCAAAGAAGGCTTCATAGTATGCTGAATAATAGGTTTCCTCTGTTAATGTATCTACTATGTCTACATGGTAAGGAAAAACGTAATGCAGGTAATATAAAAATCCTAGAAGAGAAATAGATAAATAGATTAAACCTACTCTAAAGCCTAGCACAACCATCACCAATAAATTGACAAGCATGATCCAGAAAGGAGATCCAACGTGCATTGTGCCATGATTGTATAGCAGGTTTCCAAATATCAGCAAGGTTAAAACAGAAAAATAAAATACGGCAGCTATTTTAAAACCTTTAGAGAACTTTAGCAAAAGAAGTGTAGATGATCCAAAAACTATATTACCAATTGCCGGAATGAAAACAGGATAAGTTCCTATAATTAAGGAGACAAGTAAAGCTACCAATCCCATTATAGTTACCAATAATGCTAAATTAAATAGCAAACTGATTCTTGACTTGTCATGAATTGACTCAAAGTCGTCAATCTTACCTCCTATAAAATATGACCGCAGTTGATAAAACATTTTATAAATTTACCATTTATCAAAAATTAAAAAGCCGGAACGAACCTCAGTTTGTTCCGACTCAAAAGATCAATTAAAACATTGATTAATCTTCAACCTCTTCGTAATCTGCGTCTTCCGCATCACGAAACCGATCTACCACCTTAACTTTACCTTTCTCTCTTTCGCTCTGCTCTTTGGCTCTCTGATAGGCAATATTATTTTGATTGTATTTTCTGTCATCATCCATATTTCGTTTTGCAATCATAAGCTTACCAATGAAGCGTACTATTACAAAAACAGCGATGATGATCAACAACATCCGAACAGTCCCAGTTATACTTAAAAGCATCATCTAGATAAATATAAGTTTCGTTCTGAGAATATCTTAGTGAAAAAAGGATCCTTAAGATCATCTATAAATTGAATTGCCTCTCCTGTAGATTTCATCTCAGGTCCAAGCTCCTTATTGACATTCGGGAATTTATTGAAAGAGAAAACTGGAATTTTAATTGCATAACCTTCCTTGTGCGGTTTAAAATTGAAATCAGTAACCTTCTTATCCCCAAGCATCACTTTTGTTGCATAATTTACGTAAGGCTCTCTATATGCCTTCGCAATGAATGGGACAGTACGTGAAGCTCTTGGGTTTGCTTCAATTACATAAACCTTATCATTCTTGATCGCGAATTGAATATTCATCAATCCAACAGTCTCAAGTTCAACAGCAATCTTTTTAGTAATGTCCTCTATTTGCTGCATAACTAAATCCCCTAAATTATAAGGAGGTAGCACAGCATAAGAGTCTCCAGAATGAATTCCTGCTGGCTCTATGTGTTGCATAACACCTATGATATGAACATTCTCACCATCACAAATGGCGTCAGCCTCTGCCTCAATTGCACCACCAAGGAAATGATCCAATAAGATTTGGTTGTCAGGCATATCTCTAAGGATATCTACAACATGATGTTCTAGCTCTTCCTTATTGATAACTATCTTCATCTTCTGCCCCCCTAATACATAAGATGGTCTAACCAACAATGGGAAGCCTAATACATCAGAAAGTTCAAGCGCTTGTTCAGCGCTTTCAACAACACCGAATTCTGGGTAAGGAATATTATTCTTCTTCAATAAAGCAGAGAACCTACCTCTGTCTTCTGCTAAATCCAGAGCGTCATAACTTGTACCCATTATTTTAATACCATAACGCTCAAGTTTTTCTGCCAACTTAAGAGCAGTCTGACCTCCTAATTGTACAATTACTCCTACTGGATTTTCATGTCTAATAATATCGTAAATATGTTCCCAAAATACAGGTTCAAAGTATAGTTTATCCGCAGTATCAAAATCGGTCGAAACTGTCTCAGGGTTACAATTGATCATCACAGTTTCATATCCGCATTCCTTGGCTGCTAGAACTCCATGGACACATGAGTAATCAAATTCAATTCCCTGACCAATTCTGTTTGGTCCAGATCCTAGAACAACTATCTTTTTCTTGTCAGAAACAACACTCTCATTTTCCTCTTCAAATGTTGAATAATAGTATGGTGTTTGAGCCGCGAACTCAGCAGCACAAGTATCAACTAGCTTATAAACTCTTTTAATTCCGTGCTCTTCACGCTTAGAATAAACTTCAGATTCCAAACATTTCACAAGATGAGCAATCTGTCGATCGGCATAGCCTTTTTGTTTGGCTTCAAAGAACATATCTTTTGGAAGGCTCTCTATAGTATACTTCTCAATTTTGTCCTCAAGCTTGATCATCTCCTCAATCTGCTTCAAGAACCAAATATCTATTTTTGTTTTCTCTACTATTCTCTTAAATGGAATTCCCAATTTAATTGCATCATAGATGTGAAACAGACGATTCCAACTTGGATGTTCCAAACTGTGCAGAATTTCATCTTGATTGGTCAACTCTCTTCCGTCTGCACCTAGACCATTTCTATTGATCTCAAGTGATTGACATGCCTTTTGCAATGCTTCTTGAAAAGAACGTCCAATTCCCATTACCTCACCAACTGATTTCATCTGTAAACCTAGTTCTCGATCCGCACCTGGAAACTTATTGAAGTTCCAACGCGGAATTTTTACGATCACATAATCTAATGTTGGTTCAAACAATGCAGAAGTTGTTTTAGTAATCTGATTATCTAACTCATCTAAAGAATAGCCTATTGCCAGTTTAGCAGCAATCTTCGCAATTGGATAACCTGTAGCTTTAGATGCCAAAGCTGATGAACGCGAAACACGTGGATTGATCTCAATTGCAATGATATCCTCATTTTCATCTGGAGAAACTGCAAACTGTACATTACAACCTCCTGCAAAATTACCTACAGAACGCATCATCTTAATGGCCATGTCACGCATACGCTGGAAGGTCGTATCCGACAATGTCATTGCTGGTGCCACTGTAATGGAGTCTCCTGTATGCACTCCCATTGGGTCAAAGTTCTCAATTGAACAGATAATAACAACGTTATCGTTCTTATCTCTTAACAACTCCAACTCATATTCTTTCCAACCCAATAACGCTTTATCAATCATCACCTCATGAATTGGTGACTCATGCAACGCAAAGTCAAGATGATTATCAAACTCTTTCTCTTCATGAACAATTGCCGCTCCAGCACCACCTAGCGTATAGGATGCTCGTATACAAACAGGCAAACCAAATTCTTGCGCCACTGACTTTCCTTCAAGAAATGACTTTGCAGTTTTCTGCGGAGCCATTGGCACATCAATCTCCTCCATTAAATTTCTAAACGCCTCTCTATTCTCAGTAATCTCGATAGCATCAATATCAACACCGATAATGTCAATATTATTATCCTTCCAAATTCCCATCTCATCGCATTTGATAGCGAGGTTTAAAGCTGTTTGTCCTCCCATGGTAGGAAGCACAGCATCAATGTCATGCTTAGCTATGATCTCCAAAATACTCTCAGGCTCCAAAGGTTTTAAGTAAATATTATCCGCAACTACCTCATCAGTCATGATTGTTGCAGGATTTGAATTGATTAAAGTCACCTCTATACCTTCTTCTCTCAAAGAACGCGAAGCTTGCGATCCAGAATAGTCAAATTCACAGGCTTGACCAATTAC
>CBFHXS010000131.1:0-5325 GCA_965659845.1 Brumimicrobium sp. | reverse complement strand
TTAAAATCAAATTTAAGATCCTCAATGATCTCTCTTGCTTTATCTGGTAATCCGTCTTTCTTAGTCAATGGCATTACCGCCACCTTGTATGGAGCTAGCGCCGGAGGAATAGAAAGCACAACTCTCTGTGACCCATCTTCCAGTGTTTCATTCTTCAATGCCGCACTAAATATAGCTAAGAACATTCGGTCTAAACCTACGGATGTTTCTATAACATAAGGCGTGTAGTTCTTATTCAACTCTGGATCGAAGAACTGCAATTTCTTCCCTGAAAACTCTTCATGCTTCTTCAAGTCAAAATCTGTTCTTGAATGAATTCCTTCCAGCTCTTTAAAGCCCATCGGAAAATCGAATTCAATATCAGAAGCTGCATTAGCATAGTGAGCAAGTTTAATGTGATTATGATCACGATAAAACTCATCCCCTAAGCCTAGTGCTTTGTGCCATTTGTTTCTTTTTTCTTTCCAGTGCTCATACCATTTTAGCTCTTCTCCTGGACGAACAAAATATTGCATTTCCATTTGTTCGAATTCACGCATTCTGAAAATAAATTGTCGCGCAACAATCTCATTTCTAAAAGCTTTACCGATTTGAGCAATACCAAATGGTATTTTCATACGTCCTGTCTTCTGAACATTTGAAAAGTTCACAAAGATCCCTTGAGCTGTCTCAGGACGTAAATATATTTTTGATGCATCTCCAGCCACCGAACCTAATTCAGTAGCAAACATCAAATTGAATTGACGAACATCTGTCCAATTTTTAGAACCAGAAACTGGACAAGCGATTCCTAACTCCTCTATCATTCCTTTTAAAGCATCCAGATTGTCGCTTTCAAGAATATCAGTTAGCTGCGCTTCAAGAGCATCAATTTTATCTTGATTTCTTTTAACGTTTGGATTCGTAGCTAAGAATTGAACTTCGTCGAAGTCATCACCAAATCGTTTGTGTCCTTTCTTTACTTCCTTCTTGATCTTATCACGGTACTTCTCAATATGTTCTTCTACAAGAACATCAGCACGATAACGTTTTTTCGAATCCTTGTTGTCAATCATGGGATCATTAAACGCGTCTGTATGCCCCGAAGCCTTCCAGGTTTGAGGGTGCATGAAAATTGCTGCGTCAAGACCAACTATCTCTTCATTCATTTGAACCATGGCTGTCCACCAATAGTCCTTTATATTTCTTTTTAATTCTGCACCGAGTTGACCGTAGTCATATGTAGCAGATAAACCATCGTATATTTCGGATGAAGGAAATACATAACCGTATTCCTTAGCGTGCGATATAACCTCTTTGAGTTTGTCTTCTTTCTTATCCATGGTCGCAAATTTATATAATTTTAGACCACTAGAGTTTTCAAAACAGAGTTGATTTCAAACTATTTTTAAAGAATCTACAAATCTACCTTACAAGCAAGTGCGCTTCTAGATAATCTTTCATGGCATAACGCACTCCTTCTCTGCCAAAACCAGAGTCTTTTATACCACCATAAGGCATATCATCTACTCTAAAGGTCGTTGATTTATTATGGATTACTCCGCCAACATCAAGTTTGTAAAAAGCTTCATCTCGCCATTTAATACTGTCTGTAAAAATTGCTGCTTGCAATCCCCATTTACAATCATTTACTTGATTTATTGCCTCATTAAAATTGTCGAACGATTCTATTACCACTACGGGTCCAAAAACCTCTTCATCTCTAACTTTTTCGCCTTTTGGAACTTTAGTTAAAATTGTTGGAGAATATAAACTACCTTCTCTTTTATGTCCTGTTATTAGGTCAGCCCCATTATTCAAAGCTTCTTCCACCCATTTTTCGACACGTATTGCATTGCTTTCATCGATCATTACCCCAAATTCTGTATCATGATCTAGAGGATCACCAATATTAAGACCCTTAGCGGCTTCAGCGTAATTATTCACAAACGTGTCGAACAAAGAGTTATGAACATAAATCCTTTGCGTATGAATACAAACCTGTCCAGAGTATGCAAAGCCTCCCTTGATTAACTCTTTCAGAGCCAGCTCTAAATCAGCATCCTTGCAAACGATTGCAGCGGCATTACCTCCAAGCTCCAAAACCACATCCTTTTTACCAGCATTGGACTTCATAGACCAGCCTACTCCAGGTGAACCAGTAAAGGATAGCAGCTGAATATCATCATGCTCTATAAATAGATTACCCACTTCTCTGGTGCAATGAACTAACTGAAAAGCATAATCAGGTAATTCAGTTTCTGAAATAATTTCAGACAACATTTCCATCGTCAAGGGAGTCTTGGAGGATGGTTTCAAAATGATTGCGCATCCCGCGGCTATTGCAGGCGCAATTTTATGTACTGCTAAATTGAGTGGGAAGTTAAATGGTGAAATTCCAAACACCACTCCTCTTGGCTTATAAATAACTTCGCCTTTTACACTTCTACCCTTCTCCGTGCTATCGAGATCAATTAATTCGTGAGGTAAACGCTTAGCTTCTTCTGAAGCAATTGTAAACGTTTGAATCGCTCGATTAACCTCCGCAGTTGCATACCTTCTTGGTTTACCAGATTCCTTTATGATAATTTCGACCAACTCATCAAATCGATTTTCAATACCAGACACTATTGACTTTAAAATAGCATGCTTGTCACCTGAGGACATTAGTTCTAGTGCTTTCATCGATAAACTAGCACTCTGAACAATTCCATCGACCTGAGACGAATTTATTAATTCAATTCTTCCAATTTGTTTTTGATCAAAAGGGTTATTTACTTCCATGCATTGAAAGTAAAAAAATAGATGTAAAATCCAAATAATTTGGGAAGTTAGCTTAGTAGATTAAGCTATTGATTAATTCGGTCAAATTAGGCAGGCGAAATGAGCTAGTTGAAGCTTCAACACCATTCAGATGACTATCAACAGACGAAGAAGCTGATTCTTTAGAACTAGGAGTATCTTCTTTTGGAGCAACATTATCCTCAATTAATTGAGCCTCGAACTGGCCTTCATTCAACCCTTCAATGATTTCAAGCATATGCTCAGGATCTGTCTTAGAAGACGAATAAGATACATGAATAACATTCTTCTTGCGATTCTCCTCGTATTCCACTTTAACATCATCCACTGCCTCGGTAGTATACAATCCCTTTCTTAATGAAGCACCGCATCCCATTTCACACACCATACCCTCAACCTCAAAAGAGGCTATACGTTTAACTTCTGTTTCAGCCGAATTATCGGAACAAGAAACCAATAGAACTATGACCAACGCAAAGGAAGATAAATACTTAATCATTATTAAAAATTTTACCAAATTTACTAAAATTCGTAATGAATACAAAAAGTTGTTTTTTTCAGATGAGCATGTAAACAAAGTGTATTTTTGCAGGCTATGAGAGAAGAGTTAAAAAACTGGGCTATGTTACTATTGCTGGCTCTAGTTTGGGGAAGTTCCTTCATCTTGATGAAGCGAGGAATGATTGATAAAGAAACTGGAGATACTATTTTCAGCAGTAACCAAGTAGGTACTTTAAGAATGCTTCTTGCAGCAACTGTTTTTCTTCCTATTGGTATTCGGAGACTTTATATTTTGAAGAACAAAAATGTATTTTGGAGTTTAATGGGAGTAGCCTTCCTTGGGAATTTCTTCCCAGCGTTCCTTTTTACATTCGCAGAAACAGGAATATCCTCAGGGTATGCCGGTATGCTGAATAGTTGTGTCCCTATTTTCACATTAATATTAGGAGCTGTTCTTTTCAGCCAAAAGCTATTGAAACTTCAAGTATTCGGGGTTATTTTGGGAACGATAGGAATTGTTGGCCTTGTAAATGGAGTCGCTGTTGTGGACACATCCGGAGAGTGGTACCATGTTTTAGCTGTTATTTGCGCTACCCTATGCTACGCATTGAGCGTCAATATTATCAGACACAATTTAGGGCATTTAAAACCACTTTCTGTGACATCCACTGCTTTCTCGTTGTCGTTTTTACCTGCACTCATATTATTCTTTGTTTTCAATATACCTGAAACAGTCGAAACGAATCCTCACGCTTCAAAAGCATTAGTATACATTGGTATTTTGGCTTTAGTTGGAACAGCTATTGCTGTATGGATCTTTAATCATTTGATACAAAGAAGTTCAGCCTTATTTGCTAGCAGCGTAACATACTTTATTCCTATCGTTGCGGTCGTAATCGGATTCATAGATAATGAGCAAATCAGCAGTTTACAGATCATATCTATGCTCGTGATTTTAGTTGGTGTCTTCATAGCTAATGCGTGGCCAAAAATAAAACGAGTAAATAAATGAGGTCTATTATGGTGTTCAATAAATAATTTATTACATTTGCAGTCCAATTTTTGGAAAAATATTAACTAATAATAAACGCTATGTACGCAATTGTAGAGATAGCAGGGCAACAATTTAAGGTTGAAAAAGATCAACGTGTATTTGTAAACCGTTTAGATGCGAAAGAAGGAGCGAAAGTAGATTTCGATCGTGTTCTATTGATGGATGACAAAGGGAAAGTTAACGTTGGCGCCCCGGCTATAGAAGGTGCAAAAGTTTCTGCGAAAGTAGAACGTCACCTGAAAGGAGATAAAGTGATCGTCTTCAAAAAGAAACGAAGAAAAGGTTACCAAAAGAAAAATGGACACCGTCAGTATTTAACTGAATTGTCGATCACAGGAATTAAAGCTTAATCAAGTTAAAGTTACTTTAACGCAAAAAATTTAATACGATGGCACATAAAAAAGGAGTCGGAAGTTCGAAAAACGGTAGAGAGTCAGAAAGTAAACGCCTTGGAGTAAAAATCTTTGGTGGTCAGGCAGCTATCGCTGGCAACATCATCGTTCGTCAGCGTGGGACTAAGCACCACCCAGGACTAAACGTAGGTAAAGGTAAAGATGATACGCTTTACGCTTTAACTGACGGAGTTGTTGAGTTCAGAAAAAAGAAGAATAATCGTTCATTTGTATCTATAGTTCCTTTCGAGGAAACTACAGAAGCATAAGAACTTTACAACATTATATTAAGAGCCACTTTCACGAGTGGCTTTTTTTTGATCATATTTTTTGTAAATTCAGACCTAAATATTTGATATATGTCCTCTAAAACAACTCTTCTTCTTATGATTTCATTCTTGACCTACTTCTCAAGTTGCAGTGTGAAAGAACTAGAAAAATACAATGAAGATTTTAGAGGTGAATGGAGAACTCAAGTATACTTCTCTCCTCAAGCCGGTGATTCGATTAGAAATTATCTCAATATCGATGGCGATAATAGCGCTTTTGGACTGCTATGCAATGAAAACGACCCGTTTGAAGCTTGTCTTTACTATC
>CBFHXS010000130.1:0-5420 GCA_965659845.1 Brumimicrobium sp. | reverse complement strand
TACGAAAAAATCATCTGGAGGAGGTAAGAAAGGTAATACTTCTAAAGCAGTAAGTGATGTAAACAAAGGATCTGAGAAATCAACTCTTGGTGATCTTGATGCCCTAGCTGCGTTGAAAGATAAAATGGACGGGAAAGAATAATTGTAATTCTTACGGACCAATAAATAATAAGGCTGTCTCCTAGAGGCAGCCTTTTTTGTTTACAAATTTCCTCAAACAGAATGCCGGCTCACTTGTTTATTCATTGATTTATAATACATTTGTTTAAAATATTTACCATGGTAACAATAATAGCATCTTTTCTTTTCTTTTCAGGGATTTTAGCAACAGCAGGTCAAGCTAAAAATAATTATGAATCGATTAAATCAATCAGTTACTACATCCTAAGCTTAGGCGTTTTAGCCTTATCCATGGACTACTTTAGACAAGGTGACGAAAGTAACGCATTACTACCCGCTGTGTTTATAGCCATAGTAAGTTTTCATTTTTTCATTGGCGAGGTCACAAAGAATAAGACAAGATTATGGTGGAGTCTAGTACCCGTTTTTTCCAGCGTTGTTATTCTATTTTTACCTAATTTAGAATCCATAAGCTACATGGAGTTCGGAATTGACAATTCAACAGATATCTTCCTGATTGCTCTTCTCTCCTCTGCCCTTCCCTTCCTCACGCATTTGGCAAAGTTGGGTATTGGAAACCTTGTCATTAGATTCGGATCTATCAAATGGGCTGAAAACGAAGAAAACTATCTTGAAAGCTTAGTTTCTTATGCTTTCATCGGCGGAATAGCAGCTTTGGGTTCTTTTTTACTTGGTAACTTGGGACTAGTTATAGCAGGTACTTTTTATCTCTCTGCTTCTCTCATTGCCAGAAACAAGGTCGGTCTTCAAAATGATATATTATCTGCAGCAAGCGGAACTATTTTTTTACTCGTAATGGTTCCTATTCTTTTAGAAAAAGGTGATTTTGACCAACTCGACTTCACGCGAGGAGAAGTACTTGAGGGAGCATTTGTTGCAGGTTTCATGGTAATATTCTACGAACTACTCATGAATCTAGCTCGACATAATACAGGTAAATGGAAAGTTATTTTAGGTTTGAAGGCTATTTTCATACCCTCTATAGCCGTTATACTTCTTGGTTTTGCATACACTCAACTGGAGCGACTCGGAGGAGTTCTAGCCTTGGGAGGAATCATTATGGGACTGGCTATACTTAGTGTTACTTTTACACTTTTCAAGAACAGTACATTGATTGCACTAAAATTAATTGCAATTGGCTTGTCTTTACTTATTCTTCCGTACGTCAAACCTGTAGAACAGAGTTCTTCTATCGATCTTGCTGCATTGGGTATTGAGGAAAATTCGAATTCAAAAGACGAGAATGAATCAAATAACTCTAGTAATTCAGCAAAGAAGAAGGATGCTCCAAATGGAAAAGATATAACCAAAGCACTTGGTGAATGGTCTATCGATACAGAAGCATCTCAAATTGCATTTGAATTAGGCCCTGAAGAGGGCAGAACAAAAGGGGCATTCAAAAAAATCAATGGAACTATCATACTACGAGAAAATCTTGAAGATTGCTCGATTGATGTTACTTTACCTGTGATAGCGCTAACTACATTCAACTCAATGCGTGACGAGCACCTTATGGAAGAAGACTATTTTCATGAAGAGAAGTTTCCTACTATGACTTACAAAGCAAAAGGATTTAAAAAAGAAGGAGATGCTTATATTCTAGATGGAACATTTACGATGATGGGTATAGATAAGCCATTAGAAGTTACCTTAAAACTAGTTGGGGTTGGAGAAAAAGAGGGCAATAAAGTAGCCGTAATTTGGGGTACATCGGAAATCAACAGGACAGACTATGGTATGGATTCGTCTGCTAAGATAGGAGATGTCGTTGATTTCACTTTTGACATCCAACTGAACCATGAGTTCTAAAAAGATGGTTGAAAAGCATTAACTTTACCCTATGCACAGATGGGTACTCATCATCATTGTCTTATGCAGTTCGACTTACTCCCGTTCTCAAAATTCATTTTTTGAGTCAAAAAATAGTCCCGATAAAGTAAGGATCATCGCGAGTTCGGCGAGTATTGGTTCACTTTGGGCCGGAAGCTTAATCGGATTGCATCAAGTTTGGTATTCAGAAAGCTGGGGGGACGACTTCCATATTTTTGACGACTCAAGGCAATGGATGCAAATGGACAAGGCGGGACACTTTTTCACGGGACAATTACTCGCAGAACATACAAGTAGTGTATATCAATGGTCTGGAATCTCACGAAAAAAAAGTAGACTCATTGGATCCTTGATTTCTTTTGGTTATTTATCCAGTTTTGAGTTGATGGATGGAAGAGCTGAAGAATGGGGATTCTCCTGGAGTGATATCGGTGCAAATGCATTAGGAGCGAGTTGGTACTTTTGGCAGGATGCACTCTGGGAAGAACAGCGAATTCGCTTAACATTTAGTGCTCATCTAAGCCCTTATGCGCATTACAGACCAAACGTTTTGGGCAGTACCACAGCTGAACGACTTCTTAAGGATTACAATGGACAAACCTACTGGTTGTCTGTAAACCCATCATCATTTTTAAAGAAGTCTACGTCCTTTCCTCAATGGTTGAACTTCGCGTTTGGCTATAGTGTTGCGGGAAAAGTAAATGGAACAGAAAATAATTACTCAGTAACAGGATCTAATGGAGAAATCACGAGTTTCAATGCTTACCGGCAATATTTCCTCTCTTTGGATTTAGACCTCACGAGAATCCCAGTCAGAAAGCCTTGGATAAAAACAATATTTAAAGCATTGAATCATGTAAAAATTCCATTCCCGGCCATTCAATTTTCAGGCAATGGTATAAACGGACATCTTTTTTACTTTTGATTCATCCCTTGTTATTTTGCATTTATTTATGAAATAAACATTAAATTCGAAAACTCTTATACTACAGTATATTATTTGAAAGAATGGACGAAAGACACACGAATAGAGAGCTATACTTTAAGGAACAAGGAACAACTGTAAGCAAGTATGTTCTTCCTTTCATTGAAGAGGTTAAAGAAATCAATGAAAACACTTCCATTCTCGAAATCGGATGTGGCGAAGGCGGAAATCTGGTTCCCTTTCTAGAGCGTGGATGTAAGCGGATTGTAGGTATCGATATGGCTGCTAACAAGATTGCAAATGCAAATGAGTATTTCAGTCATCAAGAGCACCATGAAAACATAACCTTTATTGCTGATGATATTTATACTATTGCCCCTGAAGAGTTAGGCCAATTTGATATTATCATCACTCGTGATGTGCTAGAACATATTCACGGTCAGGAAAAATTCATGCATTTTGTAAAAAGATTCATAAAACCCGATGGAAAATTCTTTTTAGGTTTCCCACCGTGGCACAATCCTTTTGGTGGCCATCAGCAAATGTGTAAAAGTAAATTTTTATCACGTCTTCCCTATTTCCATATCCTTCCGAAATTCATGTATCGTGGAATTTTAAAGGCTTTTGGTGAAAGTGAAGCGACACTTGATGTATTGCTTGAAATCAAAGATACCGCTATTACTATTGAAAGGTTTGAGCGTATTCTGCGTAAAGAAAAATACAACAAGGACAAATGTGTATTCTACTTTATCAACCCAAATTATGAAGTGAAATTTGGAATGAAACCAAAAGTTTCATGGAAGTTTATTTCATCCATACCCTACCTCAGAAACTTTTTAATCACCACTAATTATTACGTGATTTCAAAAACAGTAGCGGAAGACTCGACGAATTAACAACGCATTCAACTCTAATTATGAGTATTTTACAAGATAAAGTACATTTTCCTTGTGGAAAAAGGATGAAGAATTCATTCATGTTGGCTCCACTCACAAATCAGCAAAGCAATGAAGATGGAAGTCTTTCGAATGATGAGTTTCATTGGCTTGTAAAGCGCGCTGAAGGAGGGTTTGGATTAGTTATGACTTGTGCCTCTCATGTACAAAAGAATGGCAAAGGTTTTCCCGGACAATTGGGAATATTCGATCATTCCTTAAACGAGGGACATTCAAAGCTTACAAATGCAATAAAAAAAGAAGGTGCTTTAGCTGTGGTGCAATTGCATCACGCAGGGATGAGATCTCCTAAAGAATTGATTGAGGGAGAGCCACTCTGCCCTTCGATCAATAAAAATACGGGAGCACGTGCTTTAACTCATGAAGAAGTAATCGAACTACGAAATGACTTTATCTCAGCAGGAAAAAGAGCAAAAGATTGTGGATATGATGGTGTTGAAATTCACGGTGCTCACGGATACATTCTCTCGCAATTCTTAAGTTCAGAAATCAATCTGCGCACAGATGAGTATGGTGGAAATCTGAGCAATAGATGCCGTCTTTTGTTTGAAATCATTGAAGGAATCAGAAAAGAATGCGGAAACGAATTCTTAATGGGAGTACGACTCTCTCCAGAACGATTTGGAATGGATCTACTGGAGATCAAGCAAGTTACTCAACATATCATTGATGAAGGTAAAATTGACTTTTTAGATATTTCGTTGTGGGATAGCTTTAAGCTCCCAGAAACAAAAGAATATCAGGATCAGACTTTACTGGAACATTTTACCTCGCTCAACTGGGGAGAAGTTAAATTAACAGTTGCTGGAAATATCCGAGCAGGTAAAGACGTACAAAAAGTCCTTAAACAGGGTGTTGACTTCGTAACTATCGGCCGGGCAGCCATATTGCATCATGATTTTGCAAAACAGGTTATCAACGCTCCTGATTTCAAACCCATTAAAACTCCTGTCACTCGCGAACACTTAAAGAGTGAAGGATTAAGCGATACATTTATAGATTATATGAAGCGTTGGTCTGACTTTGTAAAGGAGGACTAATTATTTCATCGCGCGCAATATCCTGAAATTTTGTTTTCTAAAATTCATAGCTCTTTGAAACAGGGGGTAAACTTGAATCAACAAACAAAATAAATTCTTATAAAAAAAATGGCGTAGAAGTAACTAAAGCACAGATAATTGCCCATTTCACATCAGAATTTATCATTATTATTGTGGTAAAAAATAATTCAATATGAGATCAAACTACCTTTTGCTACTATTCTCTGTAAGCCTTGTGCTTAATGCCTGTAATTTTGATGAGAAGTCTCAAGCACGCTCAAAAGAAAGAATTGCAGAAGAAATGGGGTCAACCATTTCTGACGAGTCGGAAGAAAAAATTGTTTCTAAATCCAAAGCGACCCTTGAAATGACCATTGATGATAAAAACTATGATGCTGAATGTAACGATCATTATCTAAATATTGCCAAAGAACGTAGTGAAGATACTTACAGTTATTCTTTGAGAATCAATATGGCTAAAAATGAATACAAATTAAATGCATTCCAACTTACGTTTCAGGAGAAAGG
>CBFHXS010000129.1:0-5675 GCA_965659845.1 Brumimicrobium sp. | reverse complement strand
TATAAAAAGTGTTTGGATATAGATGGTGATGATGGAATGGTGTTCTGTTCCTTAGGAGAATGCTATGAAGATTTGGGAGAGTTAGAAAGGGCTTACGATTGTTATGAACAAAGTACGACTTTGTTACCGCACCTTGCAGACGCATGGTTGGGCAAAGGGATTATTTCTGATATTCTTGGATTCCAGGCTAGATCAATAGAAGAGATTAAACATGCCATTACGCTAGAAGGCAACAACTCGAGTTATTGGAGGGCATTGGCAAATGCATATGAGAATAAGGGTGAGGATAAATTAGCCGCTGAAACTTACGAAAAAGGGTATGAAATTAATTCGAACGATGAGGAACTTGTTCTTGATTGGCTCGTTTTTTTAGCTCATGTCAATTACGAAGATACAGTAGAGAAAATTCACGAGATTGATACTCTTTTTGAAAAAGAAGAAGCGAAACTTGTTCTTTCTTACTGTCACTGGATGCTTGGAAATCAAACTGAAGCAATGTTATTGTTCGAAGAAGTGGCAGAAAACAACGTAGGTTTAGCGAAAAGTTTATTTTTGCACTTTCCAACGTTAAAAGAAATTACTTATTTTTCGAATCGGTTGGAACAATTTGATGAAAATGAAGAACTTTAGTTTACCATATATACCAGAGAGAAAGGATAAACCGCGAAAGGATGGTTTGACAATGATGATGGATAAAGGACTTAGTTTAAGAGAAACTGAAAACTTTATTGAGGCCAACGCTGAAATAACCGATATTGTTAAGTTCGGTTTTGGAACGGCCTTCGTAACTAACCAACTTGAAGAGAAAATTAAGTTATATCGCTCTCACAATATTAGACCTTATTTTGGTGGAACGCTTTTCGAAGCGTTTTATGCACGAGGAATGTTTGATGAATTCGTTCAACTTTTGGATAAGTATGATCTGGATTTAGCAGAAGTATCTGATGGATCAATTATCATTCCTCATGATGAGAAATGCGAAATCATTCAAAAAATGGCTAAAGACAGGACCATTCTCTCTGAGGTTGGCTCTAAAGACTCGGGTATTTTAATAAGTCCTAATAAATGGATTAAAATGATGAGTACTGAGCTAGAAGCAGGTTCATGGAAAGTTATAGCAGAAGGAAGAGAAAGTGGAAATGTAGGTGTGTTTAGGCCTAACGGTACAGCTCATACTTTTCTAATCAACAAGATCATTGCCAAAGTGAAGCCTGAGAATATTCTTTGGGAGGCACCTAAAAAGAATCAACAGGTTTGGTTCATTAAGTTATTTGGAGCAAATGTGAACTTAGGAAACATTGCACCGAACGAGATGATACCACTAGAATGCCTTCGTATCGGATTAAGAGGAGATACCTTCTTTGAAAACCTTCCTCAAGATTATGCAGAACGACTAAAACAAGTAGGAGGTGATGCTGATGGGGATGAAGAAGAGTAGTCATGGCTAATAAAGAGCTTCATCTTTTAAAAACACTTACGGGACACAGCGGGGCTATTTATGATGTTGTAGCGCATAATGGATACGTATATACATCTAGTGCTGACAAGTTCGTGGTTCGTTGGAACCTCTCTACGGGTGAACAAGATAACTTTACTGTTAAACTAGAACATGTAGCCTTTAATATCGCTGTTGACGACAAGGGAGATAAGTTGGTTATAGGGAATAGAAAAGGAGGACTCCATGTTGTAGATATCGAAAGCAAAGTAGAAGAGAAGTACCTCACTCAGCACAAAGCACCAATTTTTTCGCTCACGTATAATGCTCATAAAGGTGTTTTCTATTCCGGGGACGATGATGGCTATTTTTGCGTATGGGAAGCGGGTTCGATGAAGCTGTTGATTACACTTCCTCTAAATTGCGGAAAGATTCGTCAAATTTCAATAAACGAAGATGGCGAATTTCTTGCAGTTTGTGGACAAGATGGGAAGCTCAGAATTTTTGAAACGCAGTTTTATAATGAGATTGAATGTATTTCCATAAATACTGCTGGAGTAAACACAGCCCAATTCATGGGTGATAAAATAATTGTTGGAGGTAAAGATGCTTTGCTATCAATTTGGAATTGGAAGAAAAAAGCTTTGATACAGTCAGTGCCTGCTCATAATTATGCAATCTATGATTTATCTCTATTGGATAATGAAAAAGACTTAATATCGGTGAGCTTTGATAAATCAATTAAACGCTGGCAATTACCCAGTTTGGAAATTATTCAAAGAATAGAGTTTAAGAACCAAGGCCACCGTCACACGGTTAATCGTATCTCAAAAGTTGACGAGAATACTTTCGTAACCGTAAGTGACGATGCGTTGATCAAAGTATGGCAAATACGATAAAAGTTTAAGCAACTTTAATTTTTAGTTCTGTTGCTACCTGTCTCGAAACAAATTTGCTTTCTGGTCTTTTTCTTAAATTATAATTCAATTGCATACTAGATCCATAAGCTCCAGTGCTGTGTATTTCTATCAAATCTCCACGATTTAATCTCGGTAGCGTATGGCAATGACCGAAATGATCTGAGCTTTCACAGCTAGGTCCATGTATCGTATAACTTTCTTGAATAAGATCTTCTTTTTGACTAGTTATTTTGTGTCTTGCTTCGTATAATGCTGGTCTCAATAATTCACTCATGCCAACATCAAGAATGATCATTGGGTGCTCACTATCTTGTTGCTTTACATACTGAACCTGACCTATCAACTTTCCACATTGACCAACAATACTCCTTCCAGGTTCTAATGCAATTGTTTCAATCAAATTCTCAGGGATATGGGTGCGAATGGCACGCATCCATCCTTCAAAGTCTGGCAATAGATTTCGCTCTGGGTTCTTGTAATCAATACCAAGGCCTCCTCCTAAATTCAGGTAAGTTAGATTGTAACCAGTAGGAAGCTGCTCTATGAGACTGCGAACCATTAACGAAAGATCTTCAAAATATTCGAGCTCTTGAATCTGTGATCCAACATGAAAGTGAAGACCTGCAATATATTGAGGATATGAATTTATAATTGAGTATGCTTCTTCGAATGACATACCAAACTTGTGATGTCTTTCTCCCGTGCTGATTTTATCATGTGTGTTGACGCTTAGATTCGGGTTAATTCTCAACGCAATAGAAGTCATACTATTATACTGCTCTTTTAGGTTCAAGACTAGCTCAAATTCTTCAGTTGATTCGCAATGAATCATGTAGATGTCATTCGTTAAAGCATAGCTTATTTCAGCAAGTGTTTTTCCAGATCCAGCAAACACAATATTTGATGATTCCCATCCCATTTTAATTGCGTGTTCAATTTCTCCCGCAGATACACAATCTACTCCAAGACCTGAAGATTTAATCTCTTTGATTATCTTTTGCTCATTGTTTGCTTTAAGCGCATAAAACAATTTGCATTTAAACTTAGATGCTGCATCAATACTATTTGATAGAGTAGTGTTGAGAAGATCTAAGTCATACTGATAATATGGTCCTTCGTAAATTTGTGTTTTCATTATATCTTTAATTTTGAGCAAATATACGTACTACGCAACTTAAAATAACAGAATGTTATAAAAATAACATAAAACATATAAATAAAACATTTTTAGTTGTCGCACAATAGTTCTGATGAGTTGTTTCTTTAATATGAATCCAATAGAAAAACATAGGCTAACAGAGCGGGAGGTTAATAGAATTATTGAAATGGCATGGGAGGATAGAACTCCATTTGATGCTATGACTTTTCAATTTGGTGTTTCAGAGAAAGAAGTAATTGAGATTATGCGTCTATCATTGAAAAGGTCGAGCTGGAGATTGTGGAGAAAAAGAGTACAAGGAAGAAAAACAAAGCATTCCAAACAAAGAAGCTTCACTTCAGGAAGACACAAGTGCAGTCGTCAAAGAACAATCACAGGTAATAAGATTGCGAAGCGCTAAGATCAAGGTAGAATGCTGTCGTACGAGAGAAGTATTGGCTGGCTTCCGTTGCCTTTAACGTATCCATTTATTTCACTTCCTTGATCAAATGAGTATATTTCCCATGGAATATTTAATTCTATGCCGTCGGACTTAAATTTAATTAAGAATTTAGGATATTGATTTAAATTCCTCAGTCTGTCAATTTCGTCTTGGCTAATTGAAAAGAAATTATGCCATCCTAGATTAAGGATTTGTCCAACTTCCCATTTTCCTTTAATCTTCGAGTAAAGTTGAAGTTCACCATATTGATCTTTTGATTCAGAAAACCTTCTATATACGAACATATACTCTGTTCCGCTTGAAAGATGATGATGCAAGAATACTGACCTGTATTCATTGCAAAGTCCATACGGGTCTATTTCGTAATAATCATGAGTCTTTTTATGAAATGAAATACGATGATTATTAATATACACAGTATTTGACTCGAATAATTCACTAACATGCGAACTGTCTAGTTCGCTTAAACACTTCTTTGTTCCAGAAGACTGAAGAAAATTTAAGTATAAGCTGTCCTCCTTGGTTTGTGCTGCAATTAAATATGGAAGGATCACAAAGAATAGAGGCACTAAATGTTTCATGGTCAAAATTATCTTTTTTATTAAGCAATTTTAATACCAACATTGTTCAGTGTTGTTCATTATCCAATTGATAGACGCGCGCTTACTCTAAAGATCATTGATCAATTCATCTTCAAATGATGCTTTTTCTGCTTTCTCCCAGTTGTTTTTTAGTACGTAATAAGAACCTATTGATGCTCCTATACTTATAGCAACAACCACGAATGTATAGATCATTTCATTTTGCAATACCCAATCAGTTGCAGCTATAACTCCCAGAAAACTAACGATTACTGAAAATACATAGTAAAACAATACTCCAACAACGGCCCAGATCCATTTATTGCGAGAATGCTCCTCAGCTAATCGATAAAATGCGTGGCCCAAAAAGAATATGAAAATTAATCCCAGCAATATTTCTATAGCTCTATTCGAATCACTTTTGTCTTTTTGAAATTGAACATTTTCATTACTGGGGAAACAATGACAAACTGTTTATTTTTCTTATCAGTTGCAACATTGTTAGGATCTATGGATACGTTTCTTTCCCTTAAATCAAGGACTTGTTCCGTATCAATTTCTCCATCGTTGTCTAAATGTGTGATTGAAGCAAATTGAATTCTACGGTCTCTTCTTTTTGCTCTTCTTTTTGATTTTTTTCCTTCTTCAATCATATCACTCATTTCATTACTAGTACCGTGGAGAAAGTATATGTCATTTTTCATTTGAAGTGCAGAGTAACCTTTACCTGGGTTGTAATTCACAGTTAATTGATAAAAAGGAAGGAGTTTAGTGTATTCAATTTCTCCATCTTTTCCTGTTTTAACGACAATCACATCCTTGTAATAATAATAGTAATCTGTTGTTGTAGTTGTTACACCATTTGCATCTGTAGTCGTTCTTGTAACTACTCTAAGTTGAAAGTCTTGGAACACAGACAAAAGACCATCGTCACTTGTTTTAAACGTTTCCATGAATTTAAAGTTCGTCGAGAAATTTTCATCATCCTCCGTTTCACCTTTTCTATCTCTTCTGCGTTTTTCTTTCTTTTTTTGGCGATCACTCCAATATTTAGTAACAAAGTCAATGTCAAAGTTTTTCGTTTGTATGTCAGTAATCTCATTAGTTCTTTCATTTACTGTCGCTGTAAACAATCCAG
>CBFHXS010000128.1:0-5730 GCA_965659845.1 Brumimicrobium sp. | reverse complement strand
CTCCAACCTTAAAGAATCATTGAGTGATGCACGTAATTTTGCGTGGCGTAATTACCTCTATAAAAAAGGAGATACAAGCGCAGTGGTTTATCTGCATGACTATGGAGGGATAGAAGGTTATAGTTATTTGCAAGACCGAGAATTGCGTATAAAAAAAGGACTTGAGATTGGATTAAGATATTACGAAAATGGATATATAAAGTCGAAAAATTATGAGTTAAAGAATGGTTTGAGTGTGGTGGTAAATTACGCTGTTAAAGATGAGGGCAAAATTACAGGAGGAAGAAAAGGGCATAGAAGTAAACTCATTTATCAAAACAATCAACTCGTTGAAATTAGAAGTCTTCATAAAGTACCTCAACTTGATGCATTTGCCACCACATCAAGTGGAAAGATAAGCTATTTACAAGATGGTATGTCTACTATCGAAAAAGGAAATTTCAAACATTTTGAACTTTATAATGGCTTCATCTATTACTATGATCAACATGAGAATTTAACGCATACTGAAAAAGTGGTGAATGGAGTTATTCAATGGAATCCCCGCATTATTGTAAAGGAAAAGCAACTACTTTATGCTGCGAAACGAAATGATCTCAACATGAATGGTTGGGTTGAACAGCGAGAACTCAATGGGTTGACAACATTAAAAATTAGGTTGACTGACGACGAAGTTGAAAATTTTAAGTGGGATGAATTGGCCTATTTTAAAAATTTACAAACAGTGAATTGTAACAATCGCAACTATCAAATCAGTGATTATACAAACATTGCTGCACTTAAGTCCGCCGTTGTCAATAAAACGGGCACAAAGACACAAAGCAGGAGACATCGACGCCCATGGGAGCCGCCACGTGCACCTGATTTTGAATACGAAAAAGAAATAGTTGAACTTGCACATGTCGAAGAAGTCGTAGACTTTCCTGATATTGAAGCGAAGTTTCCCGGTGGACAAGAAGCCATGATTCAATGGATTGATTCAAACATGGTACGACCTAATATTGATAGAGAAGGCAGACAATACAAAGTTTACATAGAGTTTAAAGTACAAATCGACGGAGGTATATCCGATGTTAGACTACTCAGAGGCGTTCATGCTGAACTTGATCGAGAAGCGATACGCTTAGTCAAGTCAATGCCTAATTGGGTGCCTGCTATAAGTAAAGGAGAGGTTTGTGTAAGTAAAAAACGCATACCAATACTATTTACTGACCTACAATAAGTGAAATCCGAGTTTATTAGCTATAAAGTCTTTTTCAACAAGGGATTACTGCAGTAAATTAATTTTTAAGTTTCATTTAGTTTGCAATTCATAGGTAGTTAAAAAGTAAAAGAGCAAAGGGTACTATGATATAATCTTTTGAATTATAAAGAATTTCATTTCCCTAATTCCAAAAGTTGTATAGCCCCCAATATACAAATCCCAAAATTAGAATGAAGTACACTATAATATTTAATACAAATATTGATTTAACCCAAAACTTTGTTTCTTTTGATTTAAGTCTGTTTCTAGTATAGATAATACTTGGAATGAATGATAACAAAAGTAGAAATGGCGTGTATGAGGAAGCACTTATTAAATTTGAGCTATAATGTTTATAAGGAACATCAAAATAGAAAATACTGTTATTTGTGATTAACACTATTATATATGCTATTAGCACTATGTTCAACAATGAAATCACCAAGACTGATTTTAGAGAAAGAGAGGTGGTTTTGGTTTTTCGTATTTGCGAAATAAACAAACCAAAAGAAATCAGAGCTAATAACCCTGCAAACAGTGCAAGAATAATTCTTAATTCAACTGTATTTGAGGGAGTTTTAAAGCTGACAAGTCTTTCAAATTCAGAATTCTTCGGAAATATTTCAGGAAGATTGAAAGTATGGTCACCTTTCGATAGTTCATCTGTTAAATTATACTGCACTAGGGTATCAAAGTTGTGGTAAAAGTAGATACTTGCTTTTTGTTCTTTAGTGTCAAAAATAGAAGTGATTAATGTGCCATCCCCATTTCTACTTCTACAAACGGACATTGTATCTGAAAGCGCAGTACAAAAGTCGATCGAAGCAATTGCTTTATGCGCTTTTAAAAAATCCTCTCCGTTCCGGTATCTTTCAAGTTTTCGGGCTCGCTTTTTATCTGTTATAGAAGGACAAAAATTTGCCAAAACATAACTGGGGTTGTTACCTTCCAAAAGTTTATAGGGTTCTACAATCAAATAATCTCCTAAACTGTCAATGTATATAAATACGTCATTTATAAAAAAACTATGGTCATATTGCTCAATGTGCTTTTTTACCTCGTTTACAGTTGCGCATTTTTGCAGTATCTCTGATAAATATTCAGCTTCACTTGTTATTTTTAATCTATTTGAAAATGGATTGTTCTGTGCTGGATGATAAGAAGCCAAACGTGAAAATACCAAACCCACGGTATTCATTCCTGATTGTGGAGTTGTCTTGTCGCTAGAAACTTCTCTCGACCCTGTAAAAACAGTACCATATTCATTATTCTCTTTAGCATTCTCAAACCATATCTTGGGTGTAGTCAACCAAGCATCGTGATTACATCCTACCATTGTTTTACCGTCAATGGTGATTTTGTACATACTACAAGCTTTTATCCTATTTTGAGCTAAAGTCAAAGCAAGAATGACAAGTAGCATTGCATGTAATTTATTAATCTTCATTTTTGGAATAACTAAATTCTGAAACGGTTCGGTTAAACTGCGTTTAAATGCAGTTTATCTTTTGTTAAGTGCTTTTATTTTTTCACAATCTTAAATGTAGTTTGTTTATCACCTTTTTTATCGTTCAGTTTTAGTAGATATAAACCACTTGGCAAAAATTCTAAATTAAGCTTTATATTTTTTCCGTCACTAATATCATATGATTCAATTAAGGATCCATGAGAATTAAATATTTGAACAATTAAATCAAGATTTTCTTTGTTGATTTCTATTTCTAAATCAGAAAACACAGGGTTAGGAAAAACATTTATAACAGATTCTAAATTGACTTGCTCAACTCCTGCATTATTAATTGTTACAGTATGAATAACGGTGTCCTTTTTTGAGCAATGTTCTACAATTAGCGAAACGGTATATGTTTGATTAGCACTATAAGTGTGAGAGGGACTTTCTGTATTTGACGTATTACCATCTCCAAAATCCCAAAAATAATTAACAGGAGATAAAGATTGTGAGAGGTTAGTAAATTGAACAGAATCAGCAATAGTATTGAATGAGAAATTTGCTATTACAGTATCAATATCCTGATTCCAATTAGAGTAGGAATGGAAAACTGAACTATCTGCTTTATTCTGAAGATAAACTGCCATTGAATTAGATAATGTTCCCGTGAAGGGCAGCCCAATTGGACTTTCATCCCATAAGATTGAATGGAAAACACAAGCTGTGAGGTAGCTTCCGTTATAATTTGGATGACTATTATCTCCGGAGTGCAAGACAATCGTCGTATCTTCTATTACGTTCTTCCAAGCAATACCTGCAGGAGAAATATATGCGTCAATATCCTCGGCTATTTCAACATATGCACTTTCTAAAGAATCCTGCATATGAGAAAAATCTACAAATACTGGGCTACAATTAGTTCCATTTGCATCGCATTGTTGCCCTCCAAACCTTCTTCCCCAAGTCATGTACATGATAACTTTAGCACAAGAGTTATATTTTTTAATTGTATCATTTAAAAGTTTGGCTCCCGGATACATAGAATTGTATCGATAATAATCAATTGTTGGAATCTGACTTTGTTCTTGAAGGACAACAAAATCCCAATTACCGAGCATTATTTTATTTAATGATGTTGGATTCAAGGAATGTTGCTCCAGTGTATGTCCCCCTGGGGTATTACTATCAATGATTAGCGTTTTATTTGCTCCAGATGCGAGATTTTGAGTGATTTGAGGAAGATTATTGACGCCTGTGTAACTATTACCCAAAAATAACACTCTTAAGGTATCGTTTTGACTGTAAGAATTGAAAGTGATTATTGTTAACAGCAGACTTACAAGTATTATTTTATTCATTCTAGTTTTTTTTAAAGTTCGTTAAGATATATCCTTAATCCTACCCAATTGCACGTTAACGGTCCACAGCAAAAAAAAGCTGCTATCCTTAAAATTAAGCAATAATTTGAAAGGAGAGTGACTGAGCTGAGGATGATTTATCATTCGAAGCGCAATCGTTGTAGTGTTTTTTAGGTGTTGTTGGCGTTATTACTTTACAATAAACCTCCTTCTTCTAATAACTCCATTCGTTTGCACTTCAATAATGTAAAGCCCACCTATTAAATTCTCAATATTTATCAGTTCATTTTTTAGTACTGTATTCATTTGAAATACAGATTCACCTTGTGAGTTATATATGTGAACCTCTTTTTTACCTGATACATCAAAATTGACGTTTAAATAATCTATTACAGGGTTTGGAGAGATTGAAAAAATAATTTTGTTTGATTCTTGAATTGAGGCTGATTGAAACTCACAATTAGCACATAGAAGTGAATTAGGGTTTGTGTATATTTCATCTGACGTACAAAATTCTGGATACGCATAAGGCTCTGAAATAACGTAAAACGGCGGAATATTATAAACAACACCTCCACGTTCAGCACCAAATTGTTCTTGAACAAAGTAGGGAGAGCAAAGAGCTCTTTCGTTCCATGTAAAATACCATCCATCCCAACCTTGAACAGGCCCCCCATTTTCTGTTATGTTAAACCCTTGCAAAACTAAGTAGTGATGGTAAACCCCATAATTTACCAAAATGGAGTCTTTTATGTGCACCTTAGCATCATACAGAAACCCTTCAGAATAAAGATCATAAATTGTATCTCCTACCTCAGCGTCAAAGTCCATTATTAAATATTCATTTAATGAATCTTCTATCGCACCAAAAAGTTTATTCCCAACTTGTCTAACACCAATTGGATAACCCCAAGCTCCGGCATATGGACCTAATTCGAATTGGGCATACTGATTACCGTTGTATTGTATTATCGTTGTAGGGTCCAATTTGTAATAGGTGTTGTACCAAGAATTTCCACCCGTTGATGTTTTGTACGAACAATAAGTGCACGAATCTGGAATTAACTGATAGTCTTGACTATATATAGTGTAGGAAAAAAATAGTAGTAAAGTTAGCATAGATATTTTCATATTAATATGATTTAAATGTTGACGGAAAAAGCTCGATGTAGCTTAGTTGTTGTTACCCATAACGTTTTGCATATGGCTTGTGGCGGTTTCGAAGCAGTTTCCTGTCCACCGAAGCCAAAGCTGGCTACGGAGCGAAAACCTTGCTGGCAGCCGTTTACCTGCCATAAGCTATACGCGTTGTTGTAGCCAGTTTTCATCAAATGCTCAACTTGATTACGGTCATTTCGTCCTTATGGTGCCAATGCTGAGCCCTAGTGCAACCCAATTGAAAATCTGAATGACTAATTTTTACCTGAGCTAAAATATGAGAATCATCTCCCTTTTTTCTTCTCAGCTGCAGATAGAAGTTTCCCTTGTTTTCAAAAAGTGTTTCTACTTGCTTGTCCAGCATGGCAAGAAAGAAATCATTGGGGCTCACAGTATTCATTCTGGAAAGGGGATAATAATGGTCACCAAGCCTTAAGCTGCCTGTTTTGCCAAAAAAGAAAAAACGAGATAAGGTGACATTTGGAGATGTGTTGTCCACACAATATTGCTTCTTCCTTTTA
>CBFHXS010000127.1:0-5789 GCA_965659845.1 Brumimicrobium sp. | reverse complement strand
CGAGTATTACTTTCTGATCCTTTTTCAGATGATGATTACTTTGGTCGATCTGTAATTTACTTGTGTGAGCATGATGAAAAAGGATCTTTCGGTTTTGTACTTAACAACTTTCTTGATTTGAACCTAGGGGAAGTTGCTAAGAATTTTCCAGACATTAATACAAACGTTAGTATTGGAGGCCCTGTGCAAACTGAAAGCATATACTTCCTTCATACATTGGGGGATAGAATTCCAGGAAGCATAATGATTAGCGACGGAATTTATATGGGTGGTGAATATGACCTATTAATCCAACTTCTAGAAGATGAAAAGATTTCAAAAACTGATGTTCGCTTCTTCTTGGGCTATTCAGGATGGAGTGCCGGTCAACTTGAAGAAGAAATAAGCAGGAATACCTGGCGCGTTGCCCCTGTATTGAATAGAGGAGAAATAATGGACTTTACAGTCAAAGATATATGGCAAAAGTTTATGAAACGAGAAGGTAAAAAATACGATGTACTCTCACGTTCCCCAGTAGATTTTAGCTCAAACTAGTATAGCGCTGTTAAAAGATCAATTGTTTTTGCAGGATCTACTTTTTTCGTTGTAGCATAACCAGCCTTATCGAATTGAGAATCTTTTGACGAATCATATTTATCATCTGCCCTCACCCTTTGGTTCGAAGCACCAGCAAATAAGGCCTGGTCTTGGTCACTTTCTGCACTCTTCATCATTGGCTCTTCATTCAACCTCTCTCCCCTATCTTCTAATACCTGTAGTTCCACAACTTCATCGCTCATCTCATATACAGTTCCTTCTGATGGACTCTGCATAACCGGATGTTCCTCAAATACATCTCGACGCTCATAGTCTACGGTATTATCCTTAGTAGTAACATCTTTAGCATCCTCTAGCTTATCAACTGCTTCCATTTCATTTTCTGAGTCTATAAGCGGTTGATCTACTTTTTCCTCTAATTCTTTAACATTTTTTATCGACTCATTTATTTCCTCTTGTTTTTCTTCGAAAGGCTTATCATTGACAGCTAAACGTTTTTGACTGCTATTATTTTGAAAAAGGAAAGGAGTAGCCAATAACACAATCAGTCCAACAGCAGCAAGTTGAAGGAGTGGTTTCTTGAGAATATTTGCATCCTCTGGCCACAAGAACAACCATAACTTATTATACCAAACCAGTCTTTGCTTATCGTACTTCTCCTTGAAGCGAACGTCCAACCTCTGTTTGATTGTTGGATTCAACTGTTTGATTTGTTCGTTTTTAAATACATCTGTAGCAACAAAAACCGACTTTAATTGATTGAATTCATCTTCACTACTTGCCCATTCCCGAATCAATTCTCTTTCGTTCTCACTCAACTCGAGGAAACGCTTAGACTTTATTATATTTTCTATTTCTTTCTCCATTATCCTACTTCTTGTTTTGGGTTGTAAACCTCAAGTTGTTCCGCAACCTTTTTGGTTGCATAAAACAATCTGGATTTGACTGTTCCTGGGCTTATCCCCATAGTTTCTGCCACTTCCTTAACAGATAAACCATTTACATGCCTCATTACAAAGACTTGACTGTGCTTTTCGTCTAATTCTTTTAACACTGCCGATAAATCATTTGCAAAATCATTTTCATGCACCTGCTCCTCCACTGCCTTATCGTGACTTGCAATCGGCAAATCTTGAGAAACGCCATTGGTTGTATTAGATCTTACAGCCATTTTTTTGTACTCATTAATACACATGTTATTTGCAACAGAATAAATCCATGTTTTAAACCTCTTATCAGGATCGAAAAGTTCTGGCCGATCAATTAATTTTGCAAAAAGGTCGTGCACGAAATCCTCACCTTTTTCCCTATCATGCTTTAGCTTATTCATAAAATAGTATGAAAGTTTCGCTGCATATCGCTCATAGATCTCATCAAAAGCACGCTGATCACCCTTGGCGACCATTCTCATGAGTTGCTCATCCTCTTGCTTCTGATAATTGACTTTGAACAATTTCATTATTTCAGAAGACTATTAATTTGTTCAACCTTCCCTAATGCTCTCCCAATAGACCTTAACCAAACTTCGACATCTTCAGATTTCTTATATTTTTTCTTATCGATGTAATAGTTTCTTACATCAAACAGCAGAGGAAGTGAATTGCTTAATGTAATATTGCTCCCTTTAGTCAGCAGTGTTGGCAATATTTTCACAAACTTACCTTCGTAGAACCGTACATTGACATCCCCTTGATTTACGGAAGAAAATCCGAAACCAGCAACAAATAGTTTTACATCTAAAGCTTTCAGGTATGCTGAAGGAAGCGTATTAGAGCATACAATATTCCTACCCCCGTTATTTAGTATAAACTGGTTCAGGAACTCAGAATCAATTAGCTCTCTTTCGGGAATATCAAATCCTCTTTTCATAAGCTTCAATCTATAATCTTCACTTAAAAGATGCTCCAAACTGATGATTTCCACATCAGATCTTATCTTTTTTATTTTTTGATTGATTAATAAAGGATAAGTATCATCTTTCCCATGAGAAATAAGCACAGTATTTTTTGGCAATGATTTCAAGCTCAACTCAGCATTTTGCAAAAGATTATCATTGAAGTATTTGCCCTGAAATAATTTTGAGAGATAATTATTAAGGTCAGACTCATTACCTTGAATATAGTGGTAAGCACTAAAAGAGTATAAAACAGCGAAATTATATGCGTTCAAAGACTCCGCTTTTCTTAAAGATTCAATTTGATCAAAATCGAAAGGAGATTTTAGATAGTTGTATAGATGGTATTCAAAACTATTTTTATCTATGCGCTTTAGTTCTTGAACACCATTATTTAACTCACGAATTTGATCTTTCGTGAAATTCTTTTGGGTTGACATTCTTGAAGCTTGACTTACTGTGAGCGACAGTGAGCTACTGACGTTATCTATCTTTTGTCTTTTCTGACTTCGAATAGACTTAGAGGCAGCTACGCTTTGCACCTCCTCTTGCAAGGGCTCATTGACAGAATTATTCGTTTGAGGAATTGCCCTACTCACCTTCTTTTCTTTTTCCTGACTTTGTGCAAAAGACAGAACGGATGAAATCAAGCATATGAACATTAAAAATTGCCTCATTATATATATTTTTACTCTTGTACAGTAGTTCGTTAAAAAGGTTCAAACAGTATGCATAAACTTACGAAAAAAGAATTTAGAAAGTGTTCTCTAGCTAAGCGATACAACCTACTAAAGAAAGAAGGAGAGCACATAGCAGCAAGACAATCAGGTGTTCACAGGATACATTTATTTTCTATTTTTGGTTTTTTTGTAGAAATATGGATTGTAATAAGCCTCGATCAAGTTCAATGGATCGAAATTCAAGAGAACAAATCAATCCTTGAAAGTTATTCAGATCAAGTCGAGATAAAAAAAATGTTTTCGTAGAAACGCTTATTAACCAATATATTGCTATATTGTAAGGAAAGACATGATAACCACGTAATGAAGCCTAAGGAAGAAATATTGCAAAATAGACCCTCTATTACTTTTTTAGTAGATAAATATTTTTACATCATCTCTGGTTTAGAAAAATCTTCGACGCTTTTAGAGGAAAAAGTTAGTCCTGAAGAATTGCAAATCAAAGATCTGAAGGAAGTATTTCGATTTCCAATTCTATACATGATCAGTAAGGCTCAGGTTGAGAGAATTGAATTCTTAGATGATTTCTTCGAGAGAAAGGAAAATAATGGAAGTATTCATTGCTTTTATGTTGAGGTTAACAAATATAATAAGTTCGGAACCTTCGAAGTTTCAGTAACCGGAATAGATAATCAAGAAATACGTTATCCTGATGCTGCTCTCAACAAAGAAAATTTCAATACGAAACGTATATCTTTACAGTTGGATGAGTTAATTAAAGATGAGAAATCATTACTCTCGGTAAAGCGTGAGTTATATTTCGAAAGAGATAAAATTGAATTTAGACTCAATCAATTCGAAAAAGCGAGGAAAGAATATAGACAACTCGCAAATAATAGTCACCAAAGTACACTACTTATTGATCGATTTAATTCGGTTGTTCAATATAACCGAAAGGCTGCAGAGCTTATCAAAAAGTTATTTAATACCAGGATACAAAAAGGCCTGGTGATTACAAGCATCCTGTCTGCCAAGGACTCATCAATTTTCAGAAGAAATGTAAATAATATCACGAGCGGAAAGAAAGATAACCTTCAAACTTTACTTTACCTAACCTCGGCGGATAACGAAAGTATTATCATACAACTTGAATTTTCTGCTTTTGAGAACGATTTTAATGAGACCAATTTTATATCAGTAAGCATTACCGATGTTTCTGATCAATTGATAACTAAAAAAGTAAACCAATTCAGTTTTAAGATAATGCGCGAAGCGCTAGACCCTTCAAAAACTATAAATGAAATATCTAATTTATTTATAGAAAAATACGAAGATTTATTCTCCAATACATACTGTTCTATTCTATTAATATCAGATAACCATTTTGAACATTTATCATCGCCTTCTTTTCCAACCAATTTCTTTGATCCAATACAAGACCTATCGTCAAAAAGTTTTCGAAAATTAATTGACTCTTTTAGTTCAAAGAAGGTCCTGCATACAAGAAACCTCCAATCTGAAAAATCTTGGAGCTACCTCAGAAGCTCGCTAGTAGATTTCGATATTAAATCATGTACTCAATTCCCAATAATAAATAACGGGGAAATCATAGCATTATTTAATGTATTTAGAAAAGATAATTTTACGCTGACAGAGAAAAATGTTGATTTAAGTGAACAAATGTTAGGACTTATATCTCTGGTTTTTGAAATGATCAGACAAAAAAACAAATACAAGTCACTTCTTAAAAGTATTCAGGATGGCTTCTTCTCTGTAAATAGTAATAATGAAATAATATACTGGAACAAAACTGCAGAGCGATTAACTAAAGTGAATCGTGAAGAGGCTATGAATACTGATTTTCTAACAATTTTCAATTTTTCGAATAACGACCAATTATCATCAGTTAAAGAAATTATCGAAAAGCGCGAGAACAAAACTTATAAAGCTTTCATTCCTAACATGGGTAAATGGATAGAGTTTATCTTTTACCCAAACGAATCAAGTAGTTGGGCCGTTTTCTTCAGAGATATTAGTGATCGACAACAAAAAGAGCGTTATATAATAGACACCAACCAACGTTTAGAGAACATATTAAACACAGTAAATGATGCCGTTTATGAAGTGAATTTAGATGATGATTTAGTTTATTGGAGTAATGGCTACAATGAAATTTTTGGATATTACAACAAAGACAATGTTAGCTCTGCAACGGAATTCTTCAAATATATACATGAAAAAGACCGTGAACTAGTTGAGAGACTTTACCATGAGGCTCTAATTGATAAGAACCAAAGCATGCTTAAATTAGAGTATTCATGCAAGAGAAAAGATGGTAGTTTTGCCCACGTAGTTGATAAAGCTAAGATCATTCGAAACAATGAGGGAAAAGCCGAAAAAATTATAGGTGCCGTTACAGACATTTCTTTACGCAAAGAGTATGAAGAATCTCTAGAGACAATTAATAAAGAACTCAAACAACGTGCTAAAGAATTAAAAGAGAGTAATTTAGAGTTAGAACAGTTTGCATATTTAGCTTCTCATGACTTACAAGAACCACTGAGAACAATAACAAGTTTTATTTCGAAAATAGACCGAAGCCTTGGTGATCAAATTGATAAAAAAACGCAAAATTACATGAACTTTGTAACTGAAGGTGCCACAAGGATGAGGCTATT
>CBFHXS010000126.1:0-5820 GCA_965659845.1 Brumimicrobium sp. | reverse complement strand
ACGCATTCATTGAGTTTATGATGACACAAAATGTGAAGTATACTTTACTTGGTCATGTTACTCAAGGTAAAATGGTTGTTGACGACGAGCACTTTGGTTTCGTTCAAGAAGCAAAGGACATCTATGATAATGCACTTGGTAAATTGATTGACGCATAGTCAATATAGAGATTAAAATAAGCCGTTCATTCAAAAGATGAACGGTTTTTTTATGACTTGATTTCTGCATCTGGCTTCCTTGGAACCAGCATCAATAAGACTAAACCAATAGCAAAGAAAATTATTATTGATAGAACAGATGCTCTAAGATCTCCAGTAAGATCCTCCATTAAACCAAAAAAGAACAACCCGATTACGATACCTACTTTTTCAGAAACATCATAGAATGAGAAGTAAGAAGCATGATCTTTTGTTTCTGGTAGAAATTTAGAATACGTTGATCTTGCGAGCGCCTGAACTCCACCCATTACAAAACCAACTCCCGCTGCAAGGAAATAAAATGTAACAGGCTTTTCTATAAAATAGGCCCAAACACATAGGAATACCCATCCTGTCACAACAATAGTTAAGGTTTGTAGATTTCCAATCTTACTGGAAACCCATGACATCAAATAAGCTCCTCCAGCTCCTAAAAGCTGAATCAACAATATTGCAACAATCAACCCAGTATCACCTCCATTATCTCCCCAATCAATTTCCTTTTTTGCAAAAACAACTGCCATTAGCATTACAGTCTGAACTCCTGTATTAAAAAAGAAAAACGCGAATAAGTATTTTTTCAAACGACGCGTGCCTCGAAATTCTTGAAACACTCGCTTCAACTCTTTAAAGCCCTTCCAGATATACCCTTTTTCCCTTTTCTTCTTATATACATTATTTGGCAGTCGAGTAAAGGTAATCTGAGCAAATCCAATCCACCACAATCCAACAAGAACAAAGCTCCATTTTGTATAAGACGCATCAATGAACATAATAATGGACAAACAAACTACAAGTAGCAACATGCTACCGAAATAACCCATTGAAAATCCTCTCGCCGAGATATTGTCATGATCCTTCGGCTCTGCAATCTCTGGAAGAAAGGCATTATAAAAAACAAAACTATTCCAGAAGCCAATACTTGCTAGAAAAATTGAGAGCATACCTAACTCAATTTGAGATGGATTGAACCAGAATAACGAAATACATGAAAGCGCACCCAGATAACAAAAGAACTGCATGAACCTCTTTTTGTTTCCCGTAACGTCAGCTATTCCTGAAAGCAAAGGAGACAAGATACTCACAAGTAAAAATGAAGCAGCCAGCACATATGAAAACAGTACAGTATTAGAAATTGTAGTCCCAAAAAAATCAACAACTACACTTTCCCCTTCATTCAATTGCCCGCCTTCTCTGCCCAAAGACTTTAGATAATGACTCTCGGTAATGTTTGCATAGAAAATCGGGAAAATAGCAGAAGAAATAACAAGATTATAAACTGAGTTAGCCCAATCATAAAAAATCCAACCTTTTATTATTCTTCTATTTCCCTTCTCCATAACATTAGTAATTTATTAGTTCTATAAGCGCCTCATTGAAGCGTTCAACAGGTAGGAAGTTTTTCTCTAACCCTGCATCAAAAGGGACAGGGGTATTGAGTGAAGCAACTCTTTTAATCGGCGCATCTAAATACTCAAAGCAGTTTTCATTGATTTGTGTAACCAACTCCGCTCCTATTCCACCAATCTCACAATCCTCATGCAGCACAATCACTCGTCCTGTTTTTTCAACCGACTTGAAAATTGTTTCAATATCCAATGGAGAAAGTGTTCTCAAGTCAATTAGGTCAGCTGAAATGTCTGAATGATCATCAAGACTATCCATTGCCCAATGTACCCCCATTCCATAGGTAACGATGGTGATGTCAGAACCCTCTCTTACAAGACGAGCTTTTCCTATTTCAGTCGTATAATAATCATCGTTTACTTCTTCCTTTAAACTCCTGTATAAAAATTTATGCTCAAAGAACATCACGGGATTAGGATCTTCTATTGCCGCTGCTAATAAACCTTTTGCATCACCTGGAAACGCTGGGTAAACAATTTTCAGTCCCGGAGTATGAAAGAACCAAGCCTCATTACTTTGAGAATGAAAAGGACCTGCAGCTACTCCCGCACCGGTTGGCATTCTGACCACGACATCCGCATTCTGACCCCACCTCCAATGAATCTTTGCTAAATTATTTACGATTTGATTAAAGCCACAGGTTACAAAATCAGCAAACTGCATTTCAACCATTGCCTTCATTCCTTTTATCGAAAGACCGAGTCCAGTTCCGACAATTGCCGATTCACATAAAGGTGTATTTCGGACTCTATCTTTGCCAAATTGATCTGTAAACCCTTCAGTAATTTTAAAAACACCTCCATAATCTGCAATATCTTGCCCCATCAAGACAAGTTCCGGATATTTCTCCATGGACTGTCTTAGGCCATCAGAAATAGCATCTACAAATCTCTTTTCAGAAGTCTCATTGGTTGCTGGAGCTTGAATCTCTTGTTCAAAAGGCATAAATAAGTCTTCAATCTCTTTCTCCGTACTAGCAGTTACATTTGGCTCTGCATAGGCCTGATCAAGAGAATCCTGAATTTCAGCTTTAATCTCTTTAGTGAATTTCTCTACGTGTTCATCCTTCAGTATCCCTTCCTCTCTTAAGAAGAGTTCAAAGTTAACAACAGGGTCTTTTTTATTCCATTCATCCTGAATCCCTTCAGGGTAATACTTCGTTCCAGAAGCCTCTTCATGACCTCTCATTCTAAAAGTCATACATTCCAATAAAAAAGGACGAGGTCTTTCACGAATAGAATCTGAAATCTGTCGAACAGAACTAATTACTTCTAAAATATTATTCCCATCAATTTGATAGGCATCCATACCGTAACCAATTCCTTTGTCTACAAACTGTTTACAATTGAATTGTTCATTACTCGGAGTCGATAAACCCCATTGATTGTTCTCTACTGTAAATATCACAGGGAGCTCCCATACAGAAGCAACATTAAGTGACTCATGAAAATCTCCTTCACTTGCACCGCCGTCACCAGTAAAAACAAGAGTCGCCTCTTTGTTATCCTTAATAAGATTTGAAAGTGCTATACCATCTGCAATTCCTAATTGTGGTCCTAGATGAGATATCATCCCTACTATATTGTAGTCCATAGTACCAAAATGAAAAGAACGATCTCTACCTTGAGTGAATCCATTCATTTTCCCTTGAAATTGAGAGAAAAGACGGTTTAAAGGCACATTTCGAGTCGTAAAAACACCCAGGTTTCTATGCATTGGAAGCATCACTTCCGTATCTTGCATAGCATAGGTTGTACCAACACTTATCGCTTCTTGTCCCCAACCTGAGAACCATTTAGAAATCTTTCCTTGCCGCAGCAGGATCAGCATTTTCTCCTCTATTAAACGAGGTTTTAGTATAGCTCTGTAAATATTTATTAACTCTTCGTCTTTGAAGTCTGAACGATCATAATTTATATATCGCTGCGTAAGGGTTTCCATGATAATCTTAAAGAATGTTTACCAAACAAACATAGTATTTATTCTAACAGAACATGTTTAAAATGTAAAAAAGTAATTAACGTTTGTACGTTCAATGTTGACATCCTATGGGATACTAACCAACTCGCTTACCAAAGAAATGTACAATGAGATATAAGATCAGTACACCTATAGGAATCGTAATAAACGAAGACACTCCCATCGCACCTGGGATTATACCAATCAATAAAGCAACAAGACCCACGGTCAAGGCGTAAGGCATTTGAGTTCTAACGTGACTAATGTGATCGCATGATGTAGCCAAACTACTTAATATAGTTGTGTCAGAAATTGGGGAACAATGATCTCCAAGAACTGCACCCGCGAGAACAGAGGCTATAGTATTGTACATGATTTCCATGGCATCAAAACTAGGATCACCTGTTGCAACTGCATAAGACAATGGAATAACAAGAGGATACATTAGCGCCATTGTACTCCACGACGAGCCCGTAGAGAATGCAATAAATGCCGATAAAACAAAAGTCAAAGCTGGAATGATCCAAACCTGGTCAAAACCATCGCCAAAGAACTCCTTTAAGTATTCGGCCGTATATAATCCTTCTGTTACTCCAGCCAAAGACCAAGCCAACACCAATATCACTATAGCTGGCATCATTGTATTAATACCAACTAAAACCGCATCCATTGTATCCTTTAAAGTCATTACTCTTTGACCTACCGTCATTAATATCGCTACAAACAGCCCCGACATACTTGCCCAAAGAAGAGCTACATATGAATTCGCTTGGCCAATGACTGTTCCCAACTTTCTAAAAAAACCGAAGCCTCCACCTTTATCTTCACCAATCACTGCCCATGTCCCTCCTGAGACGTCTACTCCATTGCTGATCATAGAAGCCTCTTCAGTAACAAATCCAGTATAAACCAAACCTGTGAACGTACCGAATATAACTACTAAAATAGGAATGATTGCATTGAATGATTTCGTTTTAGCACCTTCAACAGGGTTGAATTCCTCTAACTCCTTATTCGAGACTGTGTCTTGCTGAACACCTTCTTTAACCGCTTTTTGCTCAGCTTTGAACATCGCACCATAATCTCTTTGACGATATAAAAGGAAGAACATAAAAAAGAGTGTGAAAATCGGATAGAATGAATAAGACAGAGAACTTATAAAAATGGAATATGCACTTTGACCTATCTCAACACCTTGCTGCACTTGTATTTTATCAACTCCGTCAGAAATATATCCAAGTTCAGCACCAATCCATGTAGTAATGAAGGCAACTGCCGCAATTGGAGCTGCAGTAGAATCAACAATGTAAGCAAGCTTTTCGCGTGAAATCCTAAGTCGATCAGTAACTGAACGCATTGTATTACCTACCACGAGAGTATTTGCATAATCATCAAAGAAAATTGCCAAACCTAAGAAATAGGTAGTCAACATACCTGACCTTCTATTTGTAGCAAATTTCACCAAACGATTAACAACTCCTTGCATACCTCCATTCTTGGATATAATGGCAACGATAGCGCCAATAATCACCGAAAATAAAATAACGGAAACATGATCGCTATTCATTATCGCTTCTAAAATATAATGGTCTAAAACTGTTAAGAATGCTGCAAAAATACCTGAAACACCTCCAGTATAAAACCCTATCGTTGCTGCACCAATAAAAATCCCAATGAACAATGAAGATAAGACCTCTTTAAAAATTAATGCCAAAATAATTGCAATCAACGGCGGCAATAAAGACAACCACCCAGGAATAACAGTGGTTTCATCATGAGAAACATCCTCATTTTGAAAAGAAAAATCATCATTCTCCAGAGAAAACGAACCCATTAAACGGCCACTTTCTTCCCTTAAGATTATTGTATCATTTTCTACAAAAAGGCTATCTCCTGATTTGGCCTCGCTAACTTCTACGTCGATCTCTACACCCTTCAACATTACCTCTGGAAAAGCCACATGTTGAGCACTTGAAACAAAAGTGAACATCATAAAGACCAGCACTAGTAATTTGCGTATTCCTTTCAGCATTATTATCAAATTGAATGTCCGAATATAAATAAATTTAAATAAGTAATTACTGTAACTCGGTTTATCATAGGTTTCTACTTTATTTTTCTTAATTTTGCGAGAATTTATTTATTGATAAAAAATAAGTTCATCATGGCGCTCCGAGACATTAATACAGTGAAAGAAGGATTAACCTTCGACGATATTTTACTCGTACCTGCTTATTCAGAGGTACTTCCAAAAAAT
>CBFHXS010000125.1:0-5875 GCA_965659845.1 Brumimicrobium sp. | reverse complement strand
AAACCTGCGGCACCGAGAATTGCTATAAACGATGTCATCTCTATCCCAACCTGAGAGAAAACAGTTACCACAGTTAAAACCTTCACTAAACCACTCACTAATGACCCCATGAACGATATTAGTCCTTTGTCTGACCCTCTTTTCTCTAGTATCTTACGAACCATTTTAGCAAAGAACTTTGCTAGACGTAATCCAATAAATAGAATAACTAAGGCAATAAGTAAGTTGATGCCTATATCAACCGCTGTATCAATTAGTTCTTGTTGCGTGTACCCGAATAAAATATCCTGGGCTGCATCGTTTGTTTCTGGCATAATAATTATTTTTTTGGCGTAAATTTACTACTTCTTTAGACTTATTGTATTAACAAACACTTTTAAAAATTGATTTTGTGAAGACAAACTGTGTGTCAATTGTTGTTTAAGAGACTTTCTTTTTTTTTGAAATCACCTAAATATGTTCTCGATGAAAGTTCTTTTTTCTTACTTTGTGATTTCATTTATGTTTTTTATTCTTTCCAAAATATCCTATTTCTTTATTTCACCATTTACTTGGTTGCTCATCTCTTTTGGACTCTTCTTATATTTTAAAAGACCTAAGTTGAAGAAGAAGATGAAATGGCTATTTATTTCAATTCTTATATTTTTTTCAAACACTTTTTTATTCAAAGAGGCTGTTCGACTTTGGGAAGTACCTGCGATAACTGCTGATCAATTAGAGCAGCATGATGTAGGTATTGTACTAGGAGGAATGTTCGAATATGATAACGATACAGAGCGGCTTAGTATCAGGAGAGGAGGAGATCGAATATGGCAGGCAATAGATCTCTACAAAAAAAAGAAGATCAAGAAGATACTTTTATCAGGTGATCATGGACATGTTGTAGATAAAGGCTTGCATGAGGCAAAACAACTTAAAGAAGTGCTTGTTCGTTGGGGGATTCCTGAAAATGATGTGTTGATTGAAGATAAGTCTAAGAATACAGCTCAGAATGCACAAGAAACAGTTGCTATACTTAAACGTTCTTATCCTCATCTATCTTCTTTTTTATTAATAACATCTGCGAAACATATGAGAAGAGCTAAGGCTTGTTTCGATAAAGAGGAGTTGGAAATAACACCGTTTTCAACTGATCCTTTTGTAGGGGCTAATCGGTCTTACTATTGTGATGAATTCATTATTCCAGATGTAGATAACTTTTCAAATTGGTTTACGCTCAACAAAGAGATAGTTGGCTATGTTGTCTATGATGTAAAAGGATACATATGACTAAACAGGAAGTTCGAGATGGGTGGATTATTTGGGAGCCAAACTTCATTGATTCTATCAATGCGCATGAATACTTGAGTTACTTTACGACTGAATTGCCTTGGTTAGGAGGTAAGATCCAAGTATTTGGTAAGGAATATGAAATCCCAAGGAAGCAGGTTTTCTTTGCAGATGACGATCTGTCTTATTCATATTCAGGTAAAACACTTCCCAAGTCCTCATGGGATGAGAAAGTAGTAGAAATAAAGAATTCAATTGAATCTAATCTAGATGATACATTTAATGCCTGTCTTGCCAATCTTTACCGAGATGGAAATGACAGCAACGGATGGCACTCAGATAATGAAAAAGAGTTAGGAATAAATCCATTAATTGCTTCCATTTCTTTAGGCGAGACAAGGCGATTTTATTTGAAACACAATAAAACGAAGGAGAAAATAAGCCTTGATCTTTCGCATGGTTCTTTATTGATTATGGGCGGTGCCCTTCAACATCACTGGAAACATCATGTGCCAAAGTCAAAGAAGGAAATGAGGCCAAGAGTTAACTTAACGTTTCGCAAACTTTTTTAAAAACGTTGCAATACTTCTCGAAATTCATTCAGGATAATAGCGGTAGCTCCCCAAACAATTCTCCCTTGTATATCAAAGTATGGTACATCTTTAAGGATGTAATCTTCTTTTACCTTAATATCCGTTTTTTTGATCAATGTGTCGTCAATTAGATCAGCTACTCCAAAAGGTATGACTTCAACGACTTCTCTTGGATCAGGTTTGTAAAAAGGAGTAGAGGGGTAATGGAAAATAAACGGATGTACATGATGGTTACTTACCGGTATATATACAGGGGTAAGCTCCCCGATTAACTGAAGTTCTGAACTTTTTAATCCGGTTTCCTCAACACATTCTCTCAATGCAGTTTCATGCAGAAAGTCTTCAAAATCCTCTTTTTTTCCACCAGGCAAACAGACTTGACCGCTGTGGACGCCTTTATAAGTAGAACGCTGAATCAAAACAGAGGAAAGATTGGCTTGATCATCGAATAAAACAATTGCTACAGCACTTTTTCTGACATCAATTGCTTTTTTTAACGCTTCGGAAGATCGGCCTCTACCAATAGGAGACATAGGTACATGTGCATCTTCTCCTGGAAGTCCCTTTGATAGGAGTTCTCTTATTTGTTCAACAGTAATATTCATGATTTAGCTTTCACGAACGCTTTTGAATACGGTTAAAATATCTTCGTGAAAGAAACTGATGTCTTCTTCATTAACGATGAACTGAATTAGGTATATTTCTTTATTTAATTCAAAGATTCCATATTGGTAATATAGAGGATTTCTATAATTGTTTTCACTACCTTTTACAGCAGCGACTTTCATTTTTATTCCGCTTTTAGTGGTTATCGTGGAAATAATAGAGGTGGTTGAGAGTTTAAGGTTTGAAGTTCGACTATTCAATGCATAATTAAGCATTAGTTCGAGGTCATCACTACTTGATATTTTTGAACTATCCGAAACATAGGTTTTATAATATGAAAGATCGTCTTTTGTGAATCTGTCTACAGAGAAAAAACTTGAATTGTCTTGATCGTTATAATTATCGGCATTTGTGAGACTAAAGTTAAGGTAAGAATTAACATTGTAGCTGGTAGGTAAAGTAATATAGAAACCATTTTTATTACCATACTTAAATTGTCGCTCTGAAATATCATTAGAAAAGTAAGAGAAGATTCCTTCTTGAACCTCTTCTTCTTCTTTTTCATCTTCACAACTGATAGTTGAGATAAATAAAAACGATAGTAATATGCAGACTCTATAATTCACTGATCTATTTTCCCTAAATATAAAAAATCCCCGCCAGCATTTGCCAACGGGGATTCATATTTATTATTTAATAATTCTTACTTAACAATCTCCATTTCATCGATTAGATTACTTGCTTCTCCATATTTTTCGATAACGAAAAGGACGTATCTGATGTCACAAGAAATCGTACGCTGAATATCATGCTCAAAAAAGATGTCACCTGACATAGCTTCCCAGTTTCCATCAAAAGCAGTACCTATAAGTTGACCATCACCATTGATCACCGGTGAACCTGAATTCCCTCCCGTAATATCATTATTACTGATGAAGTTTACAGGCATTTCACCCTTGTCATTAGCGTAGTCACCAAAATCTTTGTTTTCAAATAACTCCTTCAACCTTGGGGATACGTGAAACTCAGGATTGTTTGGATCTTCTTTTTCTAACCCTTGCTCTAATGTTGTGTAGATATCGTAAGTCTTACCTTCTTCAGGGGAGTAAGGCAAAATATTACCATAACTCAATCGAAGTGTGCTATTTGCATTAGGATAGAAAACTTTCTCTTGATCCATTTCTCTATATCCTTTTACGAATAGGCGATTTGCACGCTCTAATTTAGCGCTTGCTTCTTTTTCAGTTGCCATAGCTGCTTCATGCGCATCTCTTAATCCTTTGATTAACTGGAAGTATAGATCTTCTTTCATTGCTTCCATTGGTATCTCTCCCGACTCGTTATATGCCTCTGCGAATTTGCTAAACTTCTTCTCTGATCCGAAAATAGATTTTTTACGAAGCTTTTTAATCAACTTATCGATTTTTCCATTTTCTGCATATTCTTTTAAAAGATCTGGTTGACGCTCTATTTTGATGTCCTGATGATACATTTTTAAAAGTTCTGCAAGAATTTCAAATTCTATATCTAAGTTCGTTTTATTGTAGAATTCAAATTGTGAACTTTTAGTTTCATCAAATAACGTCTGAGCTCTGTCTTCAAGGCCATAATTAAGTAGTGTACCTACATATGTGAATCTCAAAACTCTCATGTTTAAGTCTACTGAGTAGATCATTTCACTTTGATATGCATTAATGACAACATTTGACTCTTTTATCTTGTAAGCTTTTTCAATATCTCCAAGAACACCTTCGTACTCTGGATTCATTTTGACAAACGCACGGAAATTTTCCTCAATGGCTCTCTTTTTATCAGCTACTTTATTGTTCTTAACTTGCTTAGATTGTCCAATAAAGTATTTCCAATAGTTTGCAACTTGAGCATATTTTGAAGCGTAATTTAAGCGTACTTCTGTGCTCTCATCCATATACTTCTTCATGATTTCAAGCTTTTTAGCTCTGATATCCACACGTTTTGGTTGTTCTATATTTACCGCTTGTTCAACTCCCCAAGAAGATAAGTAACGATCTGTTGATCCAGGGAAACCAAATACCATTGAAAAATCACCTTCTTGATATCCTTTTATTGAAATAGGAAGTGAATATTTAGGGTTATAAGGTTGGTTGTTGTCACTAAAATCAGCAGGTTTGTTGTCCTTTCCTGAGTAGATTCTGAACATTGAGAAATCTCCAGTATGTCTTGGGTACATCCAGTTGTCAGAGTCATGTCCAAATTTCCCTATTGACTCAGGAGGAGTTCCTACTAATCGGACATCTTTGTAAGTTTCTGTAACGAATAAATAGAATTCATTACCTTCAAAGAAGTCTCTAACATAGGCCTCATAATTAGTTCCTTCAATGGCCTCATTAGTGATTTCAGCATACAGCTCACGTATTTTAGCAGCTCTTTCTTGCTCACTCATTTCATCCGTTAGGTTCTTATTGATTTGCTCAGATACGTCTTGAATTCGAATCACGAAAGTTGCTGTCAGTCCTGGAACAGGAATTTCTTGATCATGCGCTTTCGCCCAAAACCCTTCTTCTAAGTAGTTGTTTTCTTCAGATGAAGCATTTGCGATGGCGTCATAACCGCAGTGATGATTCGTTAAGAGTAACCCTTTTTGAGAGATCACTTCTGCAGTACAGAATCCTCCAAAAGAAACTATAGCGTCTTTAATCGATGCATTATTAATACTGTATATTTCTTCTTGTGTAAGGTTAAGACCATGCTTTTTCATGTCTTCATAGTTTCTTCCCAACATAAATGGAAGCCACATTCCTTCATCAGCTCTGACTAAAGAAGATAAAGTAAGCACGAATAACATACCTAAGGCAAGTAATTGTTTTTTCATTATTTAAAATTTAAGGTTTATGAATTGCAATATTATTTGCGAAGACAAAATTATAATTACTGTAGTATTATCCTATTATTATGAACAAAAGGTAAAACAGATTCGATTAATTGACATAAAATTACGACCTAGACAGTTACTGTATGCATAAATCAAGGATTTTTTTCTTTATACACTGATTTGTGAATAACAACTCTCAATTCAGTTGTGATTAATAAATGATAATTCTATATTTGCCAGCTATTAAATAACAAACGACGTTTAACACTATGCGTAACAAAGGATTTTTTTGGTTTTTCACAATCTTGCTTGTTGTAGTAAGTATATACCAAATTTCATTTTCTTTTATTGGAAACAGTATTGAAGATGAAGCTGAAGAGTTAGCTATTGAAAGAGTGGAAGCTCTGAAGGAAGAAGCTAATGGAGAGGATGTGATGCTTCCGAATCGCGAGGAGCCTATCAATTTCGAAAAGGATAATGAAGCATACGCTTTAGCTAAAGCAGCTTTTATCAATGAGATATTGAAGGAGAAGAATGATGAAGAGGTATTCATGGG
>CBFHXS010000124.1:0-5958 GCA_965659845.1 Brumimicrobium sp. | reverse complement strand
CCAACATCACCAATATACATGGCTGGACGTTTTCTTACGGCCTCTAACCCTTCGAGGATCTGAATATTATCCGCAGAGTAATCGTCTCTGTTTTTTGCTTCTTCGCTCATCTTTATATCGTTAGTTATTTCTGTATAATATTAACGCCAAACATACGCGGCGTACGAACAAAGATACGAATTCATTATCATGATAATTCACGGTGAATAGGTGTTTTTCCACGGTGTTATTAACAATTTGAGGGAAAAGCAAGGTGTAATTAACAATCTCGATAAAAAACCTTGATTTGTTGCTTAATTAAGGTCTCTCATTGTCCAATCTCTATCAAATGAAGTAAATTCCTTATTTCAGAATTAACTGAATGCAATTTCCATTTTTGAGAATTGTATATTTGCGGCGTGAAAATCCAGTTATTATATATAGTAATCATTCTATTATCCAGTTATTCTTTTGGACAAAGAGTTATTGATGCTACTCGAATTTCAACTGAAATTGAAGTTGATGGAAAGTTAAATGAACCGATTTGGCAATCTGTTCCAGTCGCTCGTGATTTTACACAAACAGAGCCCGATGCTGGGCAACCTGCAACCGATAGCACAACGGTTAGAATTGTTTACGATAACGAAGCCATTTATGTTGCTGCCATTTGTTATTCAGACTCTAATGGTATTTCACGTGTGCTTTCTCAGCGTGATAGTTACAACTCAAACACAGATTATTTCTCAGTCCTTCTTGACACTTATCAGGATCAATTAAATGGATTTGTATTCTCTGTATCGACTGAAGGTGTCCAATATGATGCAAAAATCTATGCAAATCAATACAATTCAAAATTGAATATGATTTGGTACTCGAGGGTCCAACACTACGACAATCGATATACTGTAGAAATGAAAATCCCTTATGGAGCAATTCGTTTCTCTGCTGAAGAAGTTCAGGATTGGGGAATAAACTTCACTCGCTACATTAGTGAAAATCGTGAAGAAGCTACGTGGAATATAGTGAAACCTGATCTTGACAACGTCGTAACTCAAGCTGGAACCTTGAGCGGATTGCGTGATTTAGAGCCTCCTTTAAGATTGTTTTTCTCTCCATACTTGTCATCATATGCAGAGTACTACCCTATTTCTGGTGAATTTGCCGATGATGTTTCATTTGACTTAAATGGTGGAATGGATATAAAATATGGGATCAATGAAGCTTTTACCATTGACATGACATTGATTCCAGACTTTGGCCAAGTTGTTACGGATAATGTTGTATTAAACCTTAGTCCTTTCGAAGTTTTCTTTGCTGAGAACCGACCTTTCTTTAATGAAGGAACGGAGCTTTTTGAGAAAACGGGACACTTCTACAGTCGACGTGTTGGTGGTAGACCCATTAATATAAGTAATATTAATACAGCGATTGAAGACGATGAAATAGTTATCGCTCAACCTTCAAAAACTCCTTTAATTAATGCTACTAAGTTTTCTGGCCGAACCAAGGATGGACTAGGTATAGGTGTATTCAATGGTATCACCGGAAGACAGTTTGCGTTGCTTGAAGACACTGTTTCCAGAGAGACAAGAGAGGTTCAAGTCGCTCCATTGTCCAATTACAATGTAATTGTGTTTGATCAAAATCTCAAAAACAATAGTTCATTTACTTTTACCAATACTAATGTTTGGAGAGCTGGATCTACATATGATGCCAATGTTACAGCACTAAGTACTAATTTGAATACAAAAGACAATAAATTTTTTATCAATGCAAATACAGCCGTTTCTCAAAAGTATGCCTCGATAAATAACGAATTTGGCCATAGTCTTGGAATAGGCATGGGAAAACAAACAGGGAGATTTACATATAATCTAAATTACTCCGAGCAAAACGACACTTACGACCCTAATGATCTAGGATTCCTAACGAACAACAACAAACGGGACATTTCAGCTGGATTAGGTTATCGTATTTTCAAGCCTTTTTGGAAATTAAATAGACTCTGGAGTAATTTCAATAACACTTACAGTAGACTATATAATCCAAATGAATTCATTGGATTAAGTTACAACGGTCAACTTGGTGCAACGAATAGAAAATTCCACACTTTTGGTATGAATTTCAGCGGAATTTACACGCCTCGAAAGGACTTTTTTGAACCGAGAACCGATGGATACTATTTCCTTATTCCTCGGCATTTTGGTGGTGGATTATGGCTATCGTCAAATTACCAAAAAGCGTTCGCATTGGATGCAAATATAGATGCACGTGGCTATCAAAATACGAACTGGTCTGATTTCAGCTACCGGATATCCCCTCGCTTTAGACTAGGAAACCACATTTTCCTTGTTTATTCTTTTGAGCAAAACTTCAACACTAACCAGCAAGGTTATGCTATTCCATTTATTGGGGGTCAACCGGAAAGCGAAGGTCCTATTTTTGGAGAGCGTGATGTTATAACTACAACCAACACAATTGACTTTAGGTACACAATCAATAATAAGTCAGGTGTTACTTTGAGATTAAGGCACTATTGGTCAACTGTGAATTACGACGATTTTTTCGAACTAAATTTAGATGGTACTTTAAGTGCAACAGACATTGAAGAAACTACGCTAGAAGGGTTACCTAAATACAATACTAGCTTCAATGCATTCAGTATAGACATGGTGTACAGATGGATTTTCTCACCAGCTAGTGAGTTAAACTTAGTTTGGAAGAATAACATCTTCACAACAGACAGTGAATCACAGGTTGAATTCCTGAACAATCTTGAAAGAACGCTTCAGGCTGATCAACTCAATAGTATTTCGCTAAGAATTGTGTACTTTTTAGATTATCAGCAAATTAAGAAAATGCTCCAACAAAAAAGAGATAAAGGCGAAATGAGTTACACTGGAGAGTTTTCCCTTTAAAAGTCCAAAGTATCCTCTTTAGGAATTCTATATTGCTGATACTCCATAATTGACAGTATCAGGTAGAACAGAATAAACATATACGAGGAAGGCTGAAGATAGAAATTTATCCTTCCAAAAGTGACCTCTGAAAAGTGTGCAATGACACCAACAAGTATTGCAAGACCATAGACTGAAACATAGACCATTCTACCAACGCTCATCTTCTTGAATACTAAAAAGTGAAGTATAGAGCTAATTACAATCCAGGCCAAAATACCGATGTTAATCCAATACAGGTAACCTGATCCGCCAAAGACGAACAAGAACATTAACCCTATCATTAAAGCTGTTCCCTGAAGGACAATATCTATTAGTTTTAACCCTCTCATGAATCCGAATCAAGTGGCCGATAATTATCGTCCCAGTCTTTCACTTGTGGATCTCCAAGTTTACCTAGAGACTTACCTATGAGCATAGAAACTGCTGCATCACCAGTAACATTTACTGTTGTACGCAACATATCGAGTGGACGGTCAATCGCAAAAATCAAAGCCAGACCTGCTTCAGGAATTCCAGCTTGAGCCAAGACGATCACAAGCATTACCATTCCAGCACCGGGTACAGCTGCTGAACCAATACTTGCCAAAGTTGCTGTTGCCACGATCCCTAATTGAGCAGACATCGAAAGGTCCATACCAAAGGCCTGAGCAATAAAGATCGCAGCTACTGCCTGATACAAACTTGTACCATCCATATTAATTGTCGCTCCAATTGGTAAAACGAAACTGGTCACTTCTTCTTTAACTCCTAAGTGCTCTTCTACTCTTTCCATAGTAACAGGAAGAGTTGCAGCTGAAGAACTTGTACTAAAAGCTAAGAGCTGTGCAGGAGCAATTCCTCCTAAAAAATACTTTGGATTCTTTCCCGTAAAAATATAAACGATCAATGTATACAAAACAATCATAAGCAGTAAACCGATTACAACACTAACGGCGTACCACAATAATGCAATGAACAAATCCTGACTAGGTGATTCCACTACTAATCCCGCTAACAAGGCAAAAACTCCAATAGGAGCTGCAAGCATAATTAAATCTATTAATTTGAGAATTACTTCATTGAATCCATCGAAAAATGCTTTCACTGGTGTTGACTTATCAGCCGGAATAAGTATCAGTCCAATCCCAAAAAAGATAGCGAACACAATCACTTGCAGCATATTCCCATTATTTGAAGCGGCTCCAAATATATTACTTGGAATCAGATCTTCTAATGCTTGCAGAGGGCCTGACTCTTTTTGTTTTTCTGCGTCTTTAATCTTAGAGTCCGCGTCACCACTATAGCTCTCAATCAAATCATTCCTGGTCTCTTCTGAAATAGACTTTCCTGGATTGATCATATTTACAATTACCAAACCTATAGATACAGCTAAAACAGTAGTCGTTATATAGGTCAGAATGGTTCTTAACCCCATTTTTGAAAGCTTTGATATATCTTTTAAATCGGATACACCTTTGATGAGAGAAGCTAAGATTAATGGGACAGCTATTAATTTCAGAGCATTGATAAACATGTTACCAAATGGTTTAATCCAATTCTTGACAAAAAGTGCAGCTCGAGAAATTTCGACATCCTTACCTCCTACTTTATGCGTTATCATATCAGAACCCCATGAAGTACTGACCAAAACAAGGCTAAACAAAACGCCTGCGAACATTCCTATTAATATCTTCCAATGAAGTGCTAACTTCTTCTTTTTGTTCTCTTTTGTCATTATGCTAAATGTGTCGTTTGATTTCTTAATAAATGATCAAGAATAGTTATGGCAACCATAGATTCTACAATAGGTACAGCCCTTGGAACCACACATGGATCATGCCTTCCTTTCCCTTCGACAGTTACCTCATTCCCTTTGTTGTCAATACTTTTCTGGTCTTTCATCAATGTTGCAATAGGTTTGAATGCTATTCGCATGGTTATCATTGCTCCATTAGAAATTCCGCCTTGTACCCCTCCACTAAAGTTAGTTTTAGTTGAACCATCCTTATTGAATTCATCATTGTGCTGACTACCTCGCATTTTAGCTCCTTCAAAACCACTTCCAAATTCAAAACCTTTGACAGCATTGATAGAAAGTAGTCCTTTGCCTAAGTCGGCATGAAGTTTATCAAACACAGGTTCACCCAATCCGACTGGAACTCCTTGAACCCTGCAAGAAATTATGCCACCTACAGTGTCACCTTCCTTTCGAACCGCCTTCAGATATTGAATCATCTTTTCTGCTACATCCGGATCAGGACAACGCACAATATTCTCTTCACTAGAAAGGTCAATTGTTGCCATATTCTCATTCAATACAATCTCTCCAACCGCAGAAACATATGCATTAACGGCGATTCCTTTTTGCGCGAGTATTTGCTTCGCTACTGCTCCAGCCACTACTCTACAAACAGTTTCTCGTGCGCTTGAACGACCTCCCCCTCTATAGTCTCTATTCTCGTATTTCTTATCATACGTGAAGTCCGCATGGGAAGGACGGTACTTATCTTTTATATGATCATAGTCTTTCGACTTTTGATTGGCATTTCGAATCGTAAATCCTATTGGAGTTCCCGTGGTTCTTCCTTCGAATAATCCCGATAGAAACTGTACTTCATCACCCTCCTTCCGTTGAGTAACGATTGTAGATTGCCCAGGTTTTCTACGATCTAGTTCCTTTTGAACTTCTTCCAGGTCAATTGCCATGTTTGCAGGAACGCCATCAATCACTCCTCCGAGTGCCGTGCCATGCGACTCACCAAAAGTGGTCAACACAAACGTTTTTCCGTAGCTATTTCCTGCCATTACTATTACTTTTTAATCTCTAGCTCAGTTTGCCCTAGTATTGTGCGTACTTCTTCAATAGTTGGTGCTTCAGCATATACCCTTAAAACAGGCTCCGTTCCAGAAGGGCGAATCATCACCCATCGATCATTTGGAAAGTGAAATTTGAATCCATCAATCGTTTCTACACGCTGAACTTCGTAATCACCAAAAGATGTGTAATTATTTGACTTACAATTTGCTATTATCTCTTGCT
>CBFHXS010000123.1:0-6023 GCA_965659845.1 Brumimicrobium sp. | reverse complement strand
AAAAAGTATCTAAGAATCTTGCTGCATTGAACAACGTATATGAATTACAATTGAAGGGATCTTCGTCACACCTAGAGGCAACTGAGAAGTTCCAATCTCAAGTAACTGATATGATGCAAAATTTATCTGACTCTGTGGAGGATACTAAATTGTACAAAGAGAATATGTCTATGTTGTCTAAGAACTTGACTGACTTGAACAACGTTTATGGAAATATGCTTAAAGCCATGACTATTTCTAACAATGGATAGTCCTTTGACTATTCTGTAAGAAATTGTAAACCTTAATTATAAATTATAAACTAATTAATCATGGCAGGAGGAAAAGAAACCCCAAGACAGAAGATGATCGGTATGATGTACCTCGTACTGACAGCGCTTTTGGCACTTAACGTGTCTAAGCAAATTGTTGCTGCCTTTGTTACCATTAACGATAAACTTGATTCAAGTGGTCAGATTATTGACAACTCTACAGAATCTACGTATGGAACATTTGACAGTAAAAGAGCAGCCCTTGTCGCTCAGAAAGGAAGCATGGATATGATCGACCTTTGGCAAGGTAAAGCTGAACAACTCAAAGCTCGCACCAAACAAGCGGTGCACTTTATTTTATCTCAATCTAATGAGATGATTAAGAAAGCAGAAGGAGGTAAGAGTTGGATTAAAACAGAAGATGACGAAGGTAATATTGTTGAATTAGAGTCGCTCATGAAGATTAACGCGATGGATAATTACGATATTCCAACAAATATGTTCATTGGAGGTAATCCAATGAAACCTAAAAAAGAAGGTTTAGCCATTCTTGATTCGATTCATGCGTACAGAAATTCTGTAACAAAAATGATGGCGAATTATAAAGTAGGTAAAACTCAATATTCTTTTGAAGCGCCTGAAGATCCTTCGAAGCTAAAAGAAGCTCTAGCTTCAGCCAACCCAAAGGATACAGCTAAAATAGCCCAATTTTATAGAGCTATGACCGTTCCTTCAGAAGTAGAGGTTAAGCACGGAAGTGAAACGAAAATGATGCCTTGGCCATCAGCAATGTTTGACCATGCTCCAATCGTAGCAGCTGCTGCTATGATGACTTCTGTTAAAGTTGATGTATTAAATGCTGAAAGTATGGCGGCTGAGTTTATGTTAAGTAAAGTGGACGCACCTACATTCAACTTCAACAAAATCGAACCATTGGCGTTTGCTCGAACTGGATACATTAATCAAGGAGATTCACTTGATCTACGAGTTATGATCGCAGCTTATGACTCAACTGATGTACCTCCAGTAAAATATGGGGTTAACGATAGTATTCCTGAAAACTGGAAAGAAACGAAAGGTGCTATTCCAATCGTTGGAGATTCGCCAGGTAGTTATACTGTGAAAGGTCAGATTGGTGTAAAAGAGAAAGGTGAAAGAACATGGAAACCATGGGAATTCAAATATACAGTAGGAAAGCCTTCTGGAGCAATCTCTTTACCTGAAATGAACGTACTTTACAGAGGTTATGACAACAAAGTTAAAGGTGCGGTTTCAGGATATACTGATTACAGCTTAAGTATCAGCAGCGGTAGTATCTCTAAAAAAGGAGATGTATATATTGCTAAACCAGGCGGAGGTCGTGAAGCGAAGATATCTATTACAGGTATCGCAGCAGATGGATCTAAAGCGGCTGTAGGTAGTGAAACATTCCGTATTCGTCAGCTTCCAGCACCTACGATCTATTTAGGATCTTTGGAGGATGGTGCTACACAGAGTATTGGTGCGATTAAAGCAATGCCTAGATTGGCTGCTAAATACCCACCATCAATTCCATTGAAGGCTACTTTCAAAATTGTAAAGTACAAGGTGAAAGTGACAGGATTGACGAGAACTGCTGGAGGTAATGGTTCTACTTTGAGTGGTCAAGCGAAAGCTTTGATCAAGCAAGCGAGACCTGGATCTACTATACTTTTTGAAACTGATGTGAAAGGACCAGATGGTTTAACTAAGCGTAAGAATGGTTCTTTTACCGTAAGGTAGAAATTTAAAATGAAGATCATGAAGAATTTAATTGTAAGTACATTATTGGTTTTAGGTTTGAGTGCAAATGTATGCGCCCAAGAAGAAATCAATGGAGGTCCTATCAACAGTCGTACAAAGACCGGTGTAATTGATGGGGTGTATCTAAAAACTCACGTTCCAACAAAACGTTTAATGCCATACGAACATGTTCGTGAAGCTGACGTAATTTGGAGTAAACGTGTTTGGCGAGCAATTGACCTTCGTGAGAAAATTAATCGTCCAATCTACTATCCGTTGGATCAATTCGATGCGGATAAGAAATGGATTCGTCACGAGTCTAGATGGAGTCTTTGGACTGTTATTCGTACGCATATCTTAGCTGGTGACTTAACGGTATATTCTGATTATAACCCGGTTGATGAATTTATCAAGGACGGTGATCAGTTTAAATACCCTATCCTTCCTGAGCCAAACAAAGATTACTATTCTGATTCTGCTTACAGAGCTGAGTTGTTCTTCTACCTTGGTAAAGAAGGTGAGCGTCCAGATATCGCAATTCCTAACATCTACGGAGAAGATTCTGTAGATAATTTTGGAAATGTTGTCTATCCTGCAGCTGATACGAACTGGTATACGTCGAAAGATATTATTCAGTATCGTTTGAAGGAAGACTGGTTCTTCGATAAGGAAAGATCAGTTTTGGATGTGCGAATCATCGGTTTAGCTCCTGTTAAACACAGAAAGGATGATCAAGGAACTATTGCTGGTACAGAAATTCTGTTTTGGTTATACTTCCCTACTGATTGTAGATATGTATTCAACAATTACTTCGTATATAATGAGGATAATGGATCTAAGTGGATGAGTTTTGACGACATGTTCATGAAGAGAAGATTTAGCTCCTTCATTGTAAAAGAAGAGAATGTTTACGATAGAAAAATCGAAAAGTATCGTGTTGGGGTTGATGCCCTAATGGAATCTCGAAGAATTACTGAAGAGATTCGAACATTAGAACATGATGTTTGGAGTTACTAAGCTCTGACCAAAAAATAGAAGCCGCACTCAAAAGAGTGCGGCTTTTTTTTGATACACATTTCAGAATATTCCTATACAACGTTTTTATTTTGCATCTGACTACAAAAACTATGAACTATAACTATTTTTGTAACAAAACATGAATATGGAAGATAATACAGTAATCGTTAACATAATCGACAGAGATGGAGAAAAGCATGAACTTATGGCGCCAACAGACATGAACATGAACATTATGGAGCTTTGCAAGTCATATGAGTTACCTGTAGAAGGAACATGCGGCGGAATGGCTATGTGTGCCTCATGTCAATGCTACCTTGAATCTAAACATGAATTGGATGAACAAAGTGATGATGAACTAGATATGTTAGATCAAGCCTTCTTTGTAGAGGATAACAGCCGTCTTGGATGTCAGATACCGATAACAGAAAAAATTGATGGTATTGTACTTAGATTAGCTCCTGAGGCATAAGATATGCCATATGAATTTTAAATCTAATACCATTCATAAAACGAAAACTTCTCGAATTCCTTTAAGCGTAGTTATTCAAGATTACTAAATGACAATCTTATACCCGAGATGTAAACTCCAAATTGAGAAGAGCTCTCTATCTCTTAATTCATCCGCATAATTCCTATTGTAATAAACGTCTTCTACTGTCTCTTCCTGCACAGATCGGTCATAATTTGGTTCTGCTATTCTATTGTAAGTACCTGGACGAACAAAACTACCATTAACATCAAAACCTACTAATATAAATTTATTAGTTCCTACCGCATAGTTCAGCTCTGTTCCAAATAACACCTCTATCCCAGAATATCGTTGATTTTCTAGATCCAAATTATTTATTTGGGGAATCTGTCCGGTAACATAACTACCAGAGGTATCCCTGTACTTTCCATAATATGGCTTATTTACCATCCGGTAAAATCTAGGACCTACACCTAAAGTATATTCAATTCCAAAAGGCAAAATAGACTTTCGAGAAGTAAATTTCAACACAAAAAGAGCACCGAATGTGTTGAATTCTGGAGATTCAGCTCTCAGCTCAGAACTTGAATTCTGGTAGCCAAATATGTCTTCATCAAACCTAAATGAAACTGATGGAGTTCTGCCAATATGTATTCTTTTATAAAAAAGTCTGGTTCCTATTCCAAATCTTTTAGATGCCAGGAAAGTATATCCGAAATTAAGTTTAGTGTTGTACTGTGCCGATCGAGCACTCAAAGCTGTCCCATCACTTATACTAGTTTGCACCGGTTTACCCACCCCACCTATTAGAAGATTAGTTACAAAACCTGTAGAAACTGAACCTGACCCACTGAAGTAAAATATATTCCTTTTATTCTGAGAATATACAAGTAGAGAAGTTAAAAAAAATAAAGCGGTGAATAAAAATTTACTTTTCATATTGTTGAGTTAATTCAGTTAAATAATAGTTTAACATACTGGCAATAGTTCTATTTGTTCTACTACCATAAAGTGAAGTTGTATGCACAGCTTCAACCTCAAATTCTTGACTATCCAGATTAAACACAACAAAAGTATAATCAGTACTATTTCGCTTCATAATTTTTGTTGTCAATTGAAAAGCAAAAAGTGGTGGGATGAAAACCGTATATAACATTGATGCACTCACAACACCATTCTTATAATTTTCAGCTAAGAATAGACCTAAGTATTTACTACCATAGAGGTCTTTGAATAAATCAAGTTCATCTGCTTCGACGGGGTATAAATTGACGTCATCAAAATAGGTCATCAATCGTATTGAATTTATTGCAATGTTACGACCATGAATAACCTCCAAATTAGTAAAACTGTTATTCGCTAAAGAAAGAATATTTACATGAGAACCGGATTGCATATGGTACTCTCCATTTTCTGAGAAAACAGTCTGAATATACTCTTCTGCCTCGACAGATTTTTTTAAATTGACTCCACCAAAACGATTTTCAATTTCTACTTCAGGCTGAATTAACACGATACTATCAATATCTCTTCTCATTCCATACTTGTGAAACTCCTTTTTCAATTCCTTTCGCTCTCTATACGTCAAGTTTTCATAATATTCATCCCGTTCAATAATATCATTTGCTTTTTCTTTAATTATCTCGTAGGATTTCAAAAATGAACTATCCATTAGATCAGACAAACCGTATATGTAAAACTTTTCGATATCAAAACTGTCAGTAGCATTAACTGCAACCTCTGCGTCTTGCTGATTACGAATCTTATCATATTTAGACTCATTCTCGTCAGTCTTCATATCCTCTTCTTCAGTATTGCTTGATAGCAATGCAAGACTGTCACTCAATTTAATTGAATCTCTTTTATAATTGAATCTTTCCAAGGCATTTTGAAAAGTAATCCCCTTATAGTCTTCAATATCAAAATCGTCATTTTTCGCTAACTCCAACAGAGCGAAATCATATAGATTTTGAACATCGCGACTATCGGGGTAATCATTCTTGACATCTACAATATTTCTTAGGGCCATTGTATAAAGGGCCTCTTCATCTAGATTTCGCAAAAACTTAACTAAACGATGAGGGTCTCCCTGTACATTTGAAGTTCTAGAAAGTTGAGAGAAAAAATCACCGGATGCTCGAAGTGATATCAACTGAGACCATGCCTTGGCTTTTGATATCTTCAAATATGCATTATCCGGATGTTTACGCTCCAATAAAAAAATACTGTATAGTGTATTTTCTGGTCGCACATCGTACAAGTCATTACGGACCGATTCAAATCTCGCTAATTCTCTTATCTCATAAAACTCTTCTTCAGAAAAATGAAATACTTTATTCCCCCATTTATCCAACCTATCAACCCATTCCGAGACATGCTCACGTCTTGATTCTATATTAGGATGAGAACTTTTAGAGTCGTCATAATCTTCATCAAAAGAAATCTCAGGCAACTCATCTTCGAAGAAAGATTCTGGTACATATAATAAATCCGTATTGAAGTAGTCCTTTGGAAATTCTTCA
>CBFHXS010000122.1:0-6290 GCA_965659845.1 Brumimicrobium sp. | reverse complement strand
TATTCTTTTAAATCCAAAATATAAAATTTGTCATCATTTTTCTAAGCTTCTTCAATCCGTTTCTTGCCCTTGTCTTAACCGTTCCTAGCGGAATATCTAACTCATCTGATACTTCTTGTTGCGTATAGCCACCAAAATACAAGTACTTTATTATTAGCTTGTGATCATCGTCAAGCGTTTCTACCACCTCTTTTAAACCAAGAGTGTCCACGTTCATAGACGTTTGATGCACATTACTACTACTTACGAAGGATTCAAATGTTTGGATTTCAACTTGACCTTCCCTGCGCAATTTTCGTACTTTGTCAATTGCTGTATTTCGCGCAATATTTAGCATCCAGGTATAGAGACGACCCTTTTGGGAATCAAAAGTGGATATCTTTTTCCATATTTTTACAAAAGACTCTTGCATTGCATCGGCCGAAGCATCTTCTTTTTGGATAATTCTGTATACCACACCGTAAAGCGCACTCGAATAATTATCAAACAATAATTCAAAAGACCTTTTATCTCCTTTCTTAAGCTGACGAATCAATTCGTCTTGTTCTATTTGTTCTTTTGAATCCAAGCGTACTTTAAATTTACTAAATTAATTAGAGTTGCTCACTGTTGAATCAACAATAATAGAAATATCAAAACAATGGCATAAATTCTATATCAGGGCTTACTCCTATTTACCGACTTTTAAATATTTACTGCTTAGACCAAGTCGCTCCTTCTTTTCCATCTTTAACAGTAATATTTGCTTCGGAAAGTTTATCCCTTATGGCGTCTGAAGTATCCCAATCTTTATTATCCCGGGCCTTACTTCGCATTTCTAATACGAGCTCCATTACTTTTTCAAGGCTGTCTCCTCCTTCTGATTTATTGATCGATTTAAGGCCTAACACATCATAAACAAAAGAATTAATTTCTGAAGAAAGAAGATTTTTATGCTTTTTAGAAATCGTTTCCTTACCTGATGCTACTTGATGAATAAATTTTATGGCATCAAATAAATGAGCGATTAATATGGGCGTGTTGAAATCATCGTTCATGGCATCATAGAATTTCTGAGTCATCGCAACAACATCTGTTGAAGAAGTTTCTGAAACCTCTAATCCCTCTATGAGCTCAATCGCCTCCATAAGTCTATTGTATCCTTTTTGAGCTGCCTCCAATGCATCTGCACTAAAGTCTAAGGTGCTAGCATAATGCGCTTGCATCATAAAGAATCGAACAACAATTGGGTCATATGCCTCGCCTATTGCTTCATTATTGCCTGAGAATAATTCTTCAGGCAATAATGTGTTTCCCGTCGATTTACTCATTTTCTTACCATTCAATGTAAGCATGTTTGCATGCATCCAGTACCTGACTGGTTTCTTACCTGTAGCTGCTGTTCCCTGAGCTATCTCACACTCATGATGCGGAAACTTAAGGTCCATTCCTCCACCATGTATATCGAACTGTTCGCCGAGATACTTTGTACTCATCGCTGAGCACTCAAGGTGCCAACCTGGAAATCCAATACCCCATGGAGAGGGCCATTTCATGATATGCTCTGGTTTTGCATTCTTCCAAAGTGCAAAATCTAAAGGCGACTTTTTCTCATCCTGCCCGTCCAAACTTCTTGTACCGGCCATAAGATCCTCTATTTTTCGCTTAGACAATTCACCATAATCTGAAGTTTGATTATACTTTTCAACGTCAAAATATACAGAGCCATTAGATTCATACGCCATACCATTATCCATAATAGACTTAACCATTTCAATTTGCTCAATGATGTGACCCGTCGCTGTAGGCTCTATGTTCGGTGGCAAATTGTTGAATTGACTCAGTATCTCATGGAAATTTAAGGTATACTGTTGCACAACCTCCATAGGCTCGATCTGCTCAAGACGTGCCTTTTTCGCAATTTTGTCTTCTCCTTCTTCGGCATCATTTTCTAAATGCCCAGCATCCGTAATATTTCTGACATAACGCACTTTAAAACCTAAATGCTTAAGGTATCTGTACACCATATCAAAAGAGATGAATGTTCTGCAGTTTCCTAAATGAACATAACTGTAAACAGTTGGACCACAAACATACAACCCAACAAAACCCTTATTTAAAGGTTTAAAGGTCTCTTTCTCTCCAGTTAAACTATTATAGATCTTCAAGTCTTGACTCTGTTGACTCATTCGAGAATATTTAAATTAGAAATACGAAAATACAATATTTAGTGCATAAAAAAAGGGAACCATTTTGGTTCCCTTAAAATATATTATAATCAATTTACAGTTGGCCGTCTGAATGGTAAACACCCTCTTTATAAACTTCCACTTTCAGCAGTAAACCATCTTCATCGTAGATATAAAGTCTACCGTCAAACAGACGTCCATTCTTAAAATCTCCCTCCATCCACAATTCCTTATCGTCATTGTAAATTTTGTTATATTCATTCGGTTTAAAATCTTTAACACCAGAAGGCGCAGGACCTTTAGGAGCATCATTTCCACCTGGTTTTTCAACATTTACAGGAGGATTAACACGTTCTACTTCTCCTGTTGTTTCTTGAACAGTTCCGTCAGCCGCATATGTAATTTCTTCCTTCACATCTCCATTAGGCCAATATCGTGTGGCTTTACCGGTAGGAACACCATTATTAGCCTGATAAACAAATTCTGGGTTGCCATTGTCATGGAAGTATTTTACAGTTCCAGCTTCTTTCCCGGCTTCATTGTACGAACTCTCATAAACAACTACACCCTCTTCATTAAATCGTTTCAAAGAATCAGTATAACGTCTTTTGTTAAACGTACCCATTTCTTTAATCTGACCATTAGGATGGTATCTTACGAATGGGCCGTTCGGGCGATTGTTCACAAATTCACCCTCAATTTTAGGAGTTTCACCATCTTTGTAGTACATGGTCCACCTACCGTTTCTACGGTCATCTTTGTAAGTTCCTTCAGAAATCTTACCCTCCATTGGGTAACCCTTTTCTGGTTCATCCTTTCCAAAAGTTATCCATTTACCTTGTTTTCGGTCTTGATCATCCTTCTGATTAATTTTGGGATCGTCCTGCTCATCGTTCGAATTGCGGACATCTTCAGCATAGGTGTAGCTCCCTATACCCAAGAAAAAAACTAGTGTCCAAAGTAATTTTTTCATCTCTCAAGTAATTAAATTCCTAAATAGCGCAAAAGCAATGTATACAAAGTTTCAGCGAAATCAAAGGTTTAAGCAAGTTTTTTAGACCAATCTATATATTTTGTAGACGAACCAATATTTAAACGGTTGCTAAAATAACAAAGAAGTATCAACTTTTTCTAACATTATATCTACAATCTTGTTCAAATCATAACGTTCTTTCCAACCCCACTCTTTTTTCGCAACTCCATCATCAATAGATTCTGGCCATGTTGCTGCTATTTCTTGTCTATAGTCAGGAGCATAATCTATGCCAAAATTTGGAATTCTTTCTTTGATGATTGCGGATAGGTCTTTCGGTGTAAAGCTCACTCCAGCCAAGTTGTATGATGTACGCGTCTGAACATCATTTTCTGGGGCTTCCATTAATTCAATTGTTGCTCGAATTGCATCGTCCATATACATCATTGGTAACGCAGTGTCCTCCTCTAGAAAACAAGTATATTCGCCATGTTCTTTTGCATGGTAAAAAATATCAACTGCGTAATCTGTAGTTCCCCCTCCGGGTAAAGAAGAGTATGATATTAAACCTGGGTATCTAATGCTCCTAACGTCTACCCCATATTTGGCGTTGTAATAAGAGCACCACTGCTCTCCTGCCTGCTTTGAAATTCCATACACGGTTGAAGGCTCCATTACTGTCTGCTGGGGTGTGTTTCTTTTTGGTGTAGTGGGTCCAAATACTGCAATCGAACTGGGCCAAAAGACTTTTGTGATCTTTTCATCTTTTGCTAAATCCAATACATTGAAAAGTCCGTCCATATTCAATTTCCATGCAAACTTGGGGTCTTTCTCGGCCGTTGCCGAAAGCAAGGCTGCCAGCAAATACACCTCAGATACTGATTCTTTTATCACCAAGTCTTCTAGGCCTTGATTATCTAAGACATTTAGTTTTTTATAGTTATAACCCTCAAGTAATTTTGGACAATCATCTTTAATATCAGAAGCTATAACGGCATCTTTCCCAAAACGCCTTGCCAACTCAAGCACTAACTCAGTGCCTATCTGTCCTCCTGCTCCAATTACTAATATCTTCTTCATATATCAATTTTGCTGGGCACTAATATACCTTTTTCGTCTGATTTGGCTGTTCACAGATCAATTTTTAGCAGGGGTTTTTATCTAACTCACTATTTTCATGAAGTGAATTGATGATATTTATCAGCAACAAGCAGAAACATGAGCCTCTTTCTTTTAGTAAGCCATTTCAATTTTTTATATTTGTCTTGGTACGAAATTATCTTTATGAATACGTTTGGAAGAATTAATAAAAAATCAAAGCGCTTATTGAAGCGAAATCCAGAGTGATCATTTGTTCTTTACCAACTTCCACCTTTCAATAAATTTTTCAAATTAAAAAAACAAATTATGCCGTTTTATTCAACACTTGGCAAAATACCACATAAAAGACATACCACCTTTAAGAAAAAAGATGGCACTTATTACTACGAGCAGCTATTCGGTACAGAGGGGTTTAGCGGAATGGCTTCTTTGATGTATCATGTTCATCGACCTACAATGGTTAAAAATATAGGTCCTCAAAAAGACCTTACACCGAAAGCAGCAATCGAAAAGAATATTACTAGTCAAATGCTTCAGGGGTTTAAAGTTAAACCAGAAAAAGATTTTCTAGAGTCTCGCAAAACAGTATTATTCAATAACGATTTGAATATTGTTTTATCAGCTCCTCAAGAATCTCTTTCCGATTACTTTTATAAAAATGCTGATGCCGACGAAATGCTTTTTGTGCATGAGGGAACAGGAGTTTTGAGAACTATGTTAGGGAACATCCGGTTCAGCGAAGGTGATTACTTAATCGTTCCAAGAGGAATTATATACCAGATTAACTTCGACACACCTGAAAATCGGTTGTTTATAGTTGAGTCTTTTTCTCCTCTATATACTCCAAAGCAATATCGTAATCATTTTGGTCAACTCATGGAGCACTCTCCATTTTGTGAACGTGACTTCAGAGCGCCAGATGAGTTAGAAACTCACGATGAGAAAGGTGAATTTTTGATTAAAATTAAAAAAGAGAATGTATTACACCATGTGACTTACGCTTCGCATCCATTTGATGTTGTAGGCTGGGATGGTTACAACTTTCCATACGCATTTAACATAAAGGACTTTGAGCCAATCACTGGTCGAGTTCACTTACCGCCTCCAATACATCAAACTTTCGAGGCGCATAATTTTGTAGTATGTTCATTTGTACCTAGACTTTATGATTATCACCCTGAAGCAGTTCCTGCTCCATACAATCACAGTAATATAGACTCTGACGAAGTTCTTTATTATGTTGACGGTGATTTTATGTCTAGAAATCATGTGGAAAAAGGGTTTATTTCTCTGCATCCAGCTGGTGTCCCTCACGGCCCACACCCTGGCGCGATGGAGAAAAGTATTGGTAAAAAAGAAACTGGAGAAACAGCGGTAATGGTTGATACGTTTAAACCATTAAGAATCACCCAGGAAGCGCTAGATATTTCCGATAGTGATTATGTACATAGTTGGTTAGAAGGTTAATAGAATTTAAAAAAATAAGATAATGGCAAAAGATATTAAGAACGTAGAATATGGTTTAGAGAAAATATTTGCAGGAGCTCAAGATTTTCTTCCTCTATTAGGCACTGATTATGTTGAGTTTTATGTTGGAAATGCTAAACAAGCGGCACACTTTTACAAAACCGCTTTTGGATTTCAATCGCATGCATATGCTGGACTAGAAACAGGTTTAAAAGACCGCGCTTCGTATGTATTAAAACAAGACAAAATACGAATAGTACTTACAACAGCTTTAAATAGTGACTCTCCAATTGGAGAACACGTGAAAAAACACGGTGACGGCGTTAAAGTTGTAGCTTTATGGGTGGAGGATGCTCGACAAGCTTATGAAGAAACTACTAAGAGAGGTGCCAAGTCATTTATGGAGCCAACTTTAGAGAAAGATGAGCATGGTGAAGTTGTAAGAGCTGGAATCTATACTTATGGTGAAACTGTTCACATCTTTGTGGAGCGTAAGAATTACAAAGGAGCATTTCTACCTGGTTATAAAAAGTGGGAATCAGATTACAATCCAGAACCAGTTGGATTGAAGTTTATCGACC
>CBFHXS010000121.1:0-6332 GCA_965659845.1 Brumimicrobium sp. | reverse complement strand
CCCATCAATTCAATCAACTCTTCATGACAGATTTTGATCATTAACTGACCAGGGGAAACCGCATTTAAAACATCTCTACCGAGTGCTTTTTCTTTAACGGTTGTAGTAAACTCTTTTGCAGTCTTGAAGTTAACATCAGCATCTAATAAAGCTCTTCTAACTTCTTTTAAAGTTTCAGCAACGTTGATCTCAGAGATCTGTCCCTGTCCTTTTAATACCTTAAACGCTTTTTCAAATTTGTCAGTTAAATTCTCGAACATATGTACCTGTGTTTTGTAGATGCAAAGTTAATAAATCCTTATCATAATACAAGAGCGGATTTTTCATTCTTGAATTGTGATAAATGGAAAGATAAATAATAAGAATTCAGTATATTTGTTTTATAACAACACTTTGAAAATGAAAATATTCACTGCTACACTTTTAATTTCAACGATATTATTTTCTTGTCAAAAAGAGGATGACCTGGATAGGCTAGGAGACCTAGACTTTTCAAAACCTGCCGCAATCGGAGGAAGGATGATGTCTGGTTATCAGGATGGCGCTCTTTATCCTAAAGGTCAGGAGAATTCAGTGCCTAAACTTATTTTTGATAGAATAGAAGCTTATGGAGGTGGTTCGTTTACAGTTCCTGTAATCGCTTCAGCTGATGGTATTGGAATAAATCCTAAACCTTGGACATCGATATTTCAGACAAAAAGTAATTTGAATATGCGAACGGATTGCGAAGGGGTTCAGAGTCTCGGGCCTGTCAAATCGCTTTATCAAACTACGGTGTTTTCAGATTTAGAACATAGTGCTTCAAATGTTAACGGTCAATATCAATGTGCTCCTTTCGCAACATTAGATAGAATGCTGGATTCAGACTTTAGTGTTTCATATTCGAATGGAAACTCTTTTCCTTTTTATCATAGAATGGCTAGCAATCCAGGGACTTCTACAATGTTAGGAGAGTTAATCGACTATAATCCTTCTTTTTTATTGGGTTGGTTCGGTATGGAAGAAATTTGCAGTTACGCTCAGACTGGAGGTACTTCTGGAACTCTAACGGATCCAGTAGTTTTTGAACAGCGACTTGATTCTGTATTGTCTATAATGGCAGCTAATGGTACAAAAGGAGTTTTGCTTAATATTCCTGATGTAAAAGAATTGCCTTACTTCCAATTAGTGCAATGGAATGGTGCTAATCTAGATCAGACTCAAGCGGGTGAATTGAATTCCCTTTATACTGCGTCTAATGTAACTCATATTGAATTTAAGGAAGGTGATAATCCTTTTATTTGTGAAGATGCTGAAGCTCCTCAAGGAATAAGACATCTAAAAAGTGGAGAACTGCTTATGTTAACCTCTCCTTTAGATTCTATGAAATGTTCTTTATATGGACTTTTTGGTAGGTTCTTTAAGGATAAATATTTCCTGTCTTTGGATGAGGTTGCATTGTTGGATGCTACGGTAGAATCGTACAATAAGACTTTGTCAAAACTAGCTGAAAAGTATGATTTTGCTCTTTTTGATGCTCATAGCTATTATCAATCTGTGGATATGGGGGTTATGTCAGATGGAGTTGGAGTAGATTTTGAATTTGTCACAGGAGGATTCGTAAGTTTGGACGGTATTTATCCAAACCAAAAGGGAAATGCGTTACTTTCAAACGGAGTGATTGAAGCTATAAATGGACACTATGGAACTCACATTCCAAATGTGAATTGCTTTGACTGCGATGGAGTAGTGTTCCCTGCAAATTAGATGAATAGAATATCGATATACATTTTTCTCGTTTTAACATCCTTTGGAACATTAAGCTTTTCTCAGGATGAAAATATTTCTCAAGGTCAAGCTTTTGATGGAGAACCTTATTTAGCTGTTAATCCCAACAATTCTCAAGAGATTGTTGTAGCATGGATGGGTTTTGCTTTAGGGCAGGAAATTGTCATTAAATCAAAGTCCAGCATCAATGGTGGATTAACATGGGGCAATGAATTTATTCATGATCATGTTAATGCAGGGAATAGGTCAGCTGATCCTTCGATCCAATTCGATAATGCTGGAAACGTTTTCCTATGTTTTATTGATTTCGATGATGCTAACTTTACAAATGGTCAGGTAGTTGTAAAAAAGTCAACCGATATAGGAATAAACTGGGGAAGCCCTGTTGAAGCGATAAGTATAAGTGATTGTCCAGATAAGCTATGTGTAGATCGTCCTTGGATGGTTATTGATAGATCGGGAACTTCAAGTGACGGCACTATTTATGTTACTTCTATGAATGCAGACCAAAGTTCAATTGTTGACCCTCCATACAATCCATACTTGTCGGTTAGTACAGATAATGGATCTACTTTTGAAACTCCCAGGTTTTTAGATACTATAGACTTTCTGGCAGGATCAGTAATTACCAAGCCTATGGCATCTCCAAGCGTATCATCGACTGGAATATTCTATGCCATTTACCCGAGTTATGAGACTTCTCAGAGCTTTTTTGCACAGGCTATATTAGCTACAAGTACTTCTCAAGGTGTGGATATTGATCACAGTGTGGCTTTTCAATCAACAAGTGGCTTAACTAATCAATTGGCTAAAAAAGCAGGTAAATTTTTAGTGGATCCTTCCGATGAAAATCATTTGCTTAGCGTCTATTTTACTGAGGATAATGGAGATATGGATTTATTTACCGTGGAAAGTTATGACGGTGGTGTCAACTGGACGAGTGCAATTAGAGTTAATGATGACGTTATAGGAAACGGTGTCATGCAAGATATGGTGTGGGCGAGCTTTAATGAAGTTGGAGATATCGTTGTTTCATGGAGGGACCGAAGAATTTCGAACCAGTCGGGTTACTCAAATGATTCTGAAATTATGGGTGCAGTAAAACGAGCAGACTCTAGTTCTTTCTCGTCAAATTTCGCTATTTCAAGTCAGTCGGCTCAGCATGAACCGGTATTAGAAGGAAGCGGAAATGATTTCCAGTGTATTGAATTTGTTCAAGATACGCTTCACGCGGTTTGGGGAGATACGAGAACAGGAACACTAAATATTTATTATAATAAGATTGTTTTTGATGAATTTATTTTGAGCTCTGGTGAAGAGCTTATTGTTCAAGAAGAGTATCCTCAATTACTTTATCCAAATCCTGCTGTCGATTGGATTATTTACCCTGAGGAGTTCATTGGAGCGACGTTTACACTTTTGAATAGTCAGGGTAAAGTCATTTTAAAAAGCATGGAGAAAAATAATAAGATTGATGTCTCAATTCTTTCAAAAGGAAAATACTATTTGGTTTTTCAGGAGGTATCTAAACCTAAAACGTTCGTTTTTATTAAATAAAATAAGCCACCTTGAAAACAAGACGGCTTATAATTAAAGTCTAGAAAATGTTTTTCTATCGAACTATAATTTTATTGGTTTTGATACCTGCAGAAGTACTTACTTTAACAAAGTAAATTCCTTCATTGAATGCGCTAATATCTACATTGATATCTTTACTAGAAACAGTCTGTTCATGTACTTGCTGACCATTGATGTTGGTGATTTGAATTCTTTCGATGATCTCACCACTCGCATGAATGTTCAATTCGTTAAATGCAGGATTAGGGTACATTGTGATTGCTGCTTCTTTTGTATGGTCTGTAAGACTTGCATCTGCAGCAGTATGACAAGCAACTGGGTCTTCAGGTGTACCGCACTTACAGTATTCAGCTTCGCCACATACGAAATGCAATAAGAACTGAGTTGCATATAGATCTACTGTATCAGTATAGGCTGCATTCCCTACGTGAGGAACATGATCCGCTCCGTAATGTGCTTTAAAACAATTCTTAAGTCCTAAACTTTGTGCTCTTGAATGCACAGTTTCACTTCCGTCAACTTCCATGATATCGAAAACAGCAACTGAGATGACATCTGTTCCAAATGGTACAGTTCCATCTTGATCTCCATGCATGCTCAATACAGGCTCATCGTTAGCAGACTCCATCCATGCAACATCGCCAAGAGCTCCTGCTAAACTTATAACTGCATTTACGTCACTGCTATATCCTGGAGATCCAGTAGTTCCTTCTAATCCTCCAGTAAGGCTAGGGTCGTTCATGTTTATGAATGACGGAATTTCAGACTCTTTGTCAAGGTATGCAAGATGTAGGGCAGTAAAACCACCTGCAGAGCTTCCAACTAAATATATATGGTTGGTGTCAATTCCGTAAGGGTTATTGTCCTCGGCGAAAGACTTCTTGAAAAAACGTACTGCAGCTCTTGCATCTTGCGTAGCTCTCATTACAGCTTCTGAAGCATCACTTTCGTCAGGTCCTAAGAACAAGTTGTTCATACCTAATCTGTAGTTAATTGAAGAAGTAACATATCCTTTACGTGCATACATTTCGGCTAAAGGTTTAACATCATCTCCTTCTTTACTTCCTGCAATGAAAGTTCCTCCGTGAATAAAAATAATTAGTGGTCTGCTTGTTTCAGTATCACCTGAAGGCTCATAGACATCTAGTTCTAAGTTCTCCGTACCACTGTTGTCAAAAGAAGTATTTGATCCGTACTGTATGTCGGCGGTCAAGTCAAAACTTGAGAAGATTTCTTGATCGTAACGACCTCCTGAACAATCTTGAGCTTTTGCAGAAAACAAAAGCGTAGATGCTAACGCAAATAGATAGACTTTTTTCATAGTAAATTGTGTTTATTTATAATTTATAAGATAACGCGATTCCCGGAATAAAGGCCTGAGAGGTCCATCTTCCTGAAAATCCAGATTCAAGGTTAGTGTCAGCTCTTTCTGACCCATATATATACATGAATGATGCGTCAATATTGAAGTTTTTTATAGCGTATGATGCCCCTATGGTTAGGCCGATTTTATCCATATCCGGAGTTTCGGGTGTCATGTAACCATTTTGAACAGGAGTGAAATCATAATATGCGCCTCCTCTTAACATGAATTGTTCAGTGAATGTATGTTCAATGCCAGCACGAATGATCGCGACATTCTTATATTCTCTTGGAGACTTTGAGTCTTCTAATTGTTCGGTATTCTCTTCAAAATCAAAAGCAAGAGTATCATAGCTGCTCCAAGTGATATAGTTCAAGTCGAAATTAAATGTGGTTTTTTCTGATAATTTTATTGACACTCCAAAATTTGTAACACTTGGTAGGTTTATTTCAGTATTAAAGCTTGTTGTTGGGAAATTTGAGCTAAGGGCTGGAGGAACATCGAACTTAGCCTCTCCACCTTCTAGCGCTACTTTAACGCCAGATCTAAAGCTAAGGCCCATGCTCACGTTATCAGAAACTTCATAAAATATTCCTACATTGAATCCATGCCCATTGCCTGATCCACTTAAATTCGCTTCACTATAAGAGCCGTCAGCTTGTTGAACAGGCACTCCTCTTCTTAACGAGAAATCTCCAGTACCAAAAACGTATCCAACACCGATTCCTAATTTTTCATTGACTTGATAAGCAAATGTTCCTTGATAAAATATGGTTCTCAATGCCATTTCTCGGAGTAAAAACTGTCCTTTCCATTCATCGTCATAACTTATACCACTCCCGAAAGGAGTGTAAGAAGAAAAACCAATTACAAAAGGAGATTCTTCTGAAAACCTGAAAGCCATGTGCGCGTTAAAAGGCGTTCCTACTCCGCTTGTGCTATTGGCTGTATATACGCCGGGTTGCATTTCTCGGTAGCCTACATTAGAGGCGATCAGGTTTATACCTATCATGATTTCGGTATTTGCGAATGCGAGTGCTCCTGGATTAAAAAAACCGCTTGCTGCTCCCAGCCTAAGCCCAGTTCCAGTATGCCCCATCCCTGCACTTCGTTGACCTTGAAGATTAACTTGGAATCCACCCGCGATACTGTAAAACATCGCAAAGGTGATTAACGTAGTAGATATAATGTTTTTCACGCTTGAAAATTTTCTTAAATATATGAAAAATAGACGTAAAGTAATGCGTGCATTGTATTTATGTGAATTAATTATTATCAGAAATACATTATTAGCTAGCTGTGTTAATATTCACGTGTTTAGGGTAAAAAAGTAAAATATGTGATGTCAAACTAAATAATTAACCTATCTTTGCGGCGTGTTACACGAACACGTACATAAAAATCATTTAAACAATATTGGCATGTATTTATCAATAGAAAAGAAAAAAGAGATTTTCAAAAAACATGGGAAATCAGAAAATGACACAGGTTCAGCAGAAGGGCAAATCGCTCTTTTTACATACAGAATTAGTCATTTAACGGGACACCTGAAAGAAAATCGTAAAGATTACGGTACACAGAGAGCTCTTCAATTACTAGTAGGGAAGAGAAGAAGTTTATTGGA
>CBFHXS010000120.1:0-6387 GCA_965659845.1 Brumimicrobium sp. | reverse complement strand
CTGCCAGAAATACTAGATTTTCATCTTTATCCTTAGCAATATTACCCATTTTGGCTTTCTTGAAACTTTCCAGTTGTTCTTTATTGTCTGAAGTTACCCAACAAGCCTTGTGAAAATTCATTGGTGTAAATGAACACTTCGCACCATATTCGTGCTTTAGGCGGTATGCAATAACATCAAACTGAAGCTGCCCTACAGTTCCTACGATCTTTCTACTACCAGGTTCTTGAATAAACAATTGCGCTACTCCTTCATCCATTAACTGTCGAATTCCTTTGTCTAGCTGTTTAGACTTCATAGGGTCATCGTTTCTTAGCTCCTGAAATAACTCAGGTGAAAAGGAAGGTATACCAACATAATTCATGTCCTTTCCTTCAGTAAGCGTATCACCAATCTTGAAATTACCCGTATCATAAAGTCCCACTACATCACCAGGGAAAGCTTCATCCACCACACTTTTATCTCTGGCCATAAAAGATGTAGGATTCGGGAACTTTAATTTTTTACCTTTTCTTACATGTTTGTAGAAGGTATTTCGTTCAAATTTCCCGGAAACAATACGTAAAAAGGCAATTCGGTCTCTGTGATTGGGGTCTAGGTTTGCATGTATCTTGAATACAAAACCAGAAAACTTATTATCATTTGGCTCTATGAATCCCTCATCAGTAGCTCGTCCTCTTGGAGAAGGAGAAATTTCAATGAAAGCATCCAGTAGCTCCCGAACACCAAAATTATTCACAGCAGAACCGAAGAATACTGGGGCAACTTTACCCGCTAAATAATCTTCAATATTGAATTCATCGTAGACTCCATCAACTAGTTCTACCTCGTCTCTAAGTTCTTGAGCACTTTCTTCCCCAATGATTTCATCGAGTTGAGCATCTTTTAGATTATCAAACTTGATCAGCTCATCACTGATTTTAGTTTTATTTGCTTGAAATAAAGATAATTCATGTTTGTATATGTTGTAAACCCCTTTAAATTCATCACCGTCTCCAATAGGCCAGGCAAGAGGTCTAACTTTTATATCAAGTTTTGATTCGATCTCATCTAAAAGGTCCATAGGATCTTTTCCAAAACGATCCATTTTATTGATGAAGACGATCACAGGAGTGTTTCTCATTCGACAAACCTCCATTAACTTCTCTGTCTGACTCTCAACACCGCTTGCATTGTCAATTACGAGTATAACACTGTCGACTGCCGTCAAAGTACGGTATGTATCTTCTGCAAAGTCTTTGTGACCAGGTGTATCTAGTATATTGATTTGTTTGTCTTTATATCCAAAAGCCATAACAGAGGTTGCTACGGAGATTCCTCTTTGCTTTTCAATTTCCATGAAGTCGGAGGTAGCTGTCTTTTTGATCTTGTTACTCTTAACGGCACCCGCCGTCTGAATAGCTCCACCAAAGAGAAGTAGCTTTTCAGTTAACGTAGTTTTACCAGCATCGGGGTGAGATATAATCCCAAATGTTCTTCTTTTTTCGATTTCTTTCTTATCCGCCATAAGTAACTTTTGCAACATTCTCGCCGTGAGCAAGGAAATAGGCGGCAAATGTAACGACATTTTATTACTTTTGCACGTGATGATGAAGATTTTGACATTTCGAAATACTCTGCTCTTTACTTTAATATTTTCTTTCGGTTTCACTCTTTTTCGCAATGAACCTAACAATTCAGTGAGACTTATTCATTCTTGGAATCAACATGTTTACTCTAGTTATGCTTGTCTTCAAGATACAACATTGAACCGGGAAGCATTTGATTTTGCTTTACGCGGGTACTATGCCTTGTTTGATCAGGGTAGGATAGAGAATAAAAAATGTCTTACAGTTGTTGATTTTACTCAGCATTCATCTCGGAAAAGATTATACGTTATTGATATGGCATCTTTTCAAGTAGCATACAAGAGTTATTGTTCTCATGGTAAAAATACGGGAGGAGAAATGGCCAAACAGTTTTCAAACCGTTCTGGAAGTCTTCAGTCTAGTCTTGGATTTTATTTAACGAGTGAAACATACAGTGGTAAATTTGATCACGCATTAAGACTAGATGGATTAGAGTCCTCGAATTTTAGAGCAAGAGATAGAGGTATAGTGGTACATGGGGCAGAATATGCTACAGAACGCTTTATGGCTAAAAATGATAGTGTATTAGGCCGCAGTTATGGTTGCCCTGCACTACCGATTGAAGAATCAACTGAGATTATAGAGACGATCAAAGAAGGTTCGTGTTTTTTCATCTACGCTGACCAACCGAGATATAAACAAACTTCTAAGTTAATCCGACCTGAATATTTTTTGAATCGAGTAGAGGACTTTATTTAATCTTAAGATCTAATATTTCTTCATCTTCGATATACCCTTTTAAACGGTCTCCAATTTGAACGGGTCCAACTCCTTCTGGTGTACCAGTGAAAATAAGATCGCCAATTTTCAGCGTCATGAATTTTGAAATATATGCGATTAGTTGATCAAAATTAAAGATCATATCAGATGAATTTCCTTGTTGAACTATTTCATCGTTTTTTTCAAGTCTAAAGTTGATGTCATTAATATTCCTACCCTCTAATGGTATAAACTTATTGCCTAGTGGTGCGCTATGTTCAAAAGCTTTAGCGATTTCCCAAGGATGTCCCTTTTCCTTACATACCTTTTGAAGGTCCCTTGCAGTGAAATCTATGCCTATACCTACGTGATCATAATATTCGTGAGCGTATTTCTCAGCAATATTCTTCCCTAGTTTTGTGATTTTAATGACTAGTTCACATTCGAAATGGAGATCTTTTGTAAAGTTAGGGTAGAAGAATGGATTCTTTTTGGGTAGTAATGCTGTATCTGGTTTCATGAAAAACATAGGAACTTCAGGAATATCCGAGTTCATTTCCTGAGCGTGTTTAGCATAATTTCGGCCAATGCAGATGATCTTCATAATTCGAGTTGTTATTTATTGACCGAACTTATTTTTCAGTTGCTCAATCTTATTTTCCATACTTTTTGCTTCACTTTCTTTACGTTTCTCACGTTTTTCTTTACGAATAGATTTTATGCGTTCCATCTCTTCTTTTAGCACAGACTTCGTATAACGTGGAAAGTTTCCATTCATCATCCAACCATAATAACCAGGTTCTTCTTCAGCGACTTGAGCAATGGACCTTCCTTTATGTTTTCCAAAGTTGTAGATGATTTCTCCATTCTTATTCTTCGCAATTCTACCTGCGAAATCTAAGATTTCATTCTTGTTATGTTTTGAGAATTCCGAAAGAAAGTCAACATCATTTTTAAGTTCTTCATATCGCTCAACTTGCGCTTTTAATACTTCGTAAGTCGCTTTAACATCGGCATCAGCACTGTGTGCGTTCTCCAAGTTTTTATCGCAATAGAACTTGTAAGCAGCAACAAGAGTTCGTTGCTCCATTTTATGGAAGATATTCTGTACGTCTATGAATCTTCTATCTGCTACCCTGAAAGAATGGTTTACGCGAAGAAACTCTTCCGCTAGCATGGGGATATCGAATTTATTAGAATTGAAACCTACTAGGTCAGCTCCTCCTATAAATTCAGCCATTTCATCAGCGATCATTCTAAAGGGTGGTGCGTCCTTTATATCCTCCTCTGTTATCCCATGGATTTCTATACTTTCCTCAGAAATCTTAATTTCTGGATTGATTCTTTTTATATAAGATGATTCAGTTCCATCAGGAGCGATTTTTAATATTGCTATTTCTACAATGCGATCTTGAGATACATCAAGCCCTGTTGCTTCAATGTCAAAAATTGCTAGATCATTCTTTACTGCTAAACTCATAATTCAAATAATAAAAAAGCGGGCTATTAACCCGCTACAATTCTTTCTATACAAATATCATTTCTTTGCGTTTAATATCCAAGCCTCTTCTCGAACTTCTGCTTTTGCTTTTTGCAATATGTCTTGAACTTCAGAGAATGAATCTGCAGAACCTGCTGATACTATGTGCATTCCATTTTGTTTGCCAATTATTTTTCCATCAAAACCTTTGTCTTTAAGGCTCTTTACCATTCCTTCAGCATAATTGATTCTTCTGAATACTCCAGTGATCACATGATACTTATAATCACTTTCAATTATTCGACCACTGCTGAAAGTATCACCTTGTTCATCCTGCATCGAAGTAGAGGTATTAGTTACAACGATACCTTCTTTAATCATTTTGTCTTCAGATTCGAACTGCACGATCTCATCACTCATACTATTGACTCCATCGAGAGATATACTCGCGAATTGATAAGGTGCATATTTTTCAATATTAACGTAGTCTTTGTCATACGCTGGACCAGAAACTTCAATCTTATTGATTGTTATTTTGATTGAATCACCCAAGCCTTTCTGCAGGAAATAGTTTGATAACAAATCCTTCAATTGATTCGCTCTCTTTTCTGCCAAGACGTTGTTGTTATTGAATGTTTTCGTAGGTACCTCTGATGCTGAAGAATTAATCTTAAGCTCTATATTCGTCCTTCCTTGATCTATTTGACTTTGGAGAGAATCTAAGAAAACTTTTAGTGCACCTTTTTCAGGATTTAATTGATTCTTATTGTATCCAAAGAAATGTTTCATCTTAAGCGGTTCATATGAAGAGATTAGCTCTTGAGGCTTAACAACCTCCATTGTTGGGACATTTAGAACTATATGACGATAGATTTCTTCATAACCCTTATCACAAGCGGTGGCTAATACTTCTTTCAAAATTTCTTTCTGACCATTGTCGTAGTGGAAAGTAATTTCATATTCTTTACATGGGTCAAGTGAAGCAAAGAAGGTACCATCGGAAATTCTAGGGAAAAGTGATATTTCATAATCTTCCTCACAATTCAAACATTTTACAGTAAATGCAACATCCTCAGGAATTGGCTGACCATCCGCAGATTCAATTTCACCTTTTAATACTGCAACACTTTCAACACCTAGATGAGTATTGATAATCTGATAAATATCTTTTTCTCCGATCCCACCTGGACGAAAAGAGGTTAGATACCCAATAAACCCGTCTACTGTAGTAGTGTAATAGATTTCATCAAAAGTTGAGTTTAATGGATATCCCAGATTTTCAGGTTGACTCCATACACCCATTTCATCCATATCAGCTTTGAAGATATCGAATCCCCCCATACTTTTTGGTCCATTATGTGCATAATACATTGTTTTGTTGTTTATTGCTATGAAAGGAGCGTCTTCATCGTATGGGGTGTTTATTGGGGCACCGACATTAACTGGCTTAGACCACTCTCCATTTTCAAGTTTGTCAATTCGGTAGATATCTCTTCCACCTAAACCACCTTCTCTATCCGAAGAGAAGAACTTCTGATTCCCATCCGGTGAAACCGTAATGTGTGGTTCCCAAGCTTTAGTATTAACTCCTTTCGTTTCTAATAATTTCAGTTTTTGGAATTTACTGCCTTCAAAATCTGAATAGTAAATATCACCGTTACCCGTAGCGTCCATGTACGCATATATCCTTCTTTCATCAATACTAACAGCAACAGTTGCTTCATTATTTTCTGGTTTACAGAAATCCATTAGCCTAGGCTCGGTCCAGTTGTCATCGTAATCTTTGTAAGAAACATAAATATCTTCTAAATATATACTGGTCCCTGGTTCAGTTATTCCAAAGTTACTAGAGTCTTTACGAAGTCTACGTGAAGTGTAATATATAGCTGATCCGTCTAGAGATACTACTGGACTATATTCAGGATTTGGGCTATTGACTACTGGACCAACGTTTTTAACATCGTAATCTACAGGAGATTTGATTAATTCTTTAGCTATCGCACATTGCTGTAACCGAAGTTTTGTATCCTTAATTAGCGGGTCTTTCTTTTTAGCTTCGTTTAGGTAAGTATTGTAATATTTTTCAGCCTCAGTGATTTCATTATTTAAATGATAGGCTTGACCCATATGAAAATATGCATCTATCGGAGCACTCTTTTCTGAAGGGGAAATCATGTCATAATTTTTCGTTACATCGGTAATAGCAATTTCGAGAAACGGTATAGCTTTTGTAAAGTCGTCCGTTGATTTCAATAAAGCATAACCTTTGCGATAATTATAGTTAGCGCTTGAATTGTTTAACGAAATTAGTTTATCGGCCGTCCAATTGGAGTATTTGAAGTTTCCATTGACATTGAACAAAGTATTTAATTCTACGATTTCCGCCTCGGAGGAGGTTTTCAAAAGCTCTTTGAGCTGCTCGTCAGTAAATTCTTGGGAGAGCGCATTTGTAAAACTTAAGAGTAAAAGAAATCCAAATAAACTAGTTGCTAATGATTTCATATTGTAGTATGTATTTAATATAATAGATACTCAATAATCAAAAAAAGGTTACATGTAAATCCTTATACTTCTAACTAC